>JAFVFH010000027.1 GCA_017475525.1 Alphaproteobacteria bacterium
CCTTTTTTTGGTATTTAAATTCCCCGCACGGGTGGGGAGCTTATGGCGTATGTTCAGGTTTTTAAAACTAAAGGTCATAAGAGTCATCACGTCTAACATGATTTGTCAACTCCCCTGCCGCTCAATTGAGCGGATTTTTTTGGTGTAACATAAAAAAATAGGAGAAAACTTATGAAGTATATTTACTTGCTGTTGATAGTGTTCTTTATGTGTCCTCTTGATGTGAAAGCGACAAATGAAGAAATTTTACCATTTTCATGCGGCACAGGTTGTACTTGGGAAAAAAAAGGCACTAAATTGATAATTACAGCAACAGAAGGTGCTGTAATGGATGATTTTGAAGAAAAATGGAATGCCGAAAGACGAGTGTATGAGACGACAGCTCCTTGGGGAGCCGATTTCACAGAAATAGAAATTGTCGGCGGATTAACAAATATTTCTAAATCAGCATTTGAGGGTGCGCAATTTACGAGTGTCAATATTCCAGATACGGTTACTTCTATTGGCGAAGACGCATTTTCTTGGAATTTTAACTTGTCTTCCGTTTCTTTACCGAATTCTGTTGCTTCCATATCAAAATGGGCTTTTGCAAAAGACAAAGCTTTAACAAATATTGTTTTTCCGTCTTCCGTTATAAGTGTTGGGGATGTGGTTTTTACGGGCGCAACAGGTTTAACAAGTGTGGTTGTTGAAAATTCAAATACGGCATTAAGTGAAAATGTTTTTGGGGGAATATTAGGAAATGTTTATTGTCAAAATTTTGAACAATGTAAGAATAAAGGCATAACTGATCAAAATATTATTGTTTTTAGTAAGACAGAAGATGGGGTGTACCAAATTGGAGATAAATATTTTGCATCAGTTGATTTAATGCTTTTAGGAAATGATTGGGCGTGTGACAGTTTAGAGCAATGCAAAAAAGCTTTATCAGCGATGCAAAGCGGTAAAACCTTCAGAATAGGAAATAAACTTTATGCGTCACTTCATGATGCGTTAGCCGGGAATTATATTCAAAAGCGTATCTACACCATCGAAGAAGCTTCAAAACTTTCTAAACCGACAGGAAATACTTTTAGGTTACGCTATAAATAATGAAGAACCATCCGGCTAACGCCGGAGGTATCTAAAGTTCCCTCCAAGCTGCGCTTGCCAATCCGACTGAAAGTCGGCTTGGAATTCGCTTTCCACCGGCTAATGCCAGTGGTCCAAAGCATTTGATGTTATCAAAATATGCCGTCAAAGAAAGCGGTAGAAAAATCTATCGCTTTTTTATTTGCGAAATATTAATATTTTTCTTGTATTCCTATTTTATATTGCGTATGTTTGATATATAAACACGATAAACAAACGAAAGGATGAATAATATGACAGCACCTTTAATGCCTAAAGCAACGGCAGTGTGGCTTGTTGATAACACGATGTTGACGTTTCGTCAAATTTCTAAATTTTGCGAAATTCACGAGCTTGAAATTCAAGCGATTGCAGACGGCGATGTGGCTTATAATATTATGGGTCAGAGCCCGATTGCAAACGGTCAGCTCACATGGGAAGAAATTCATCGTTGTGAGGCTGATCCGTCGGCAGATTTGGTCGCAAGTGTGATGGAAAAGAATGTCAAAGAAATCAATGCGCGTAACAAAAAAGTTTTGACCCCGTCGCAGAGATTGGATAAGCCATCAGCCATTTTGTGGCTCATTCATAATTGTCCGGATTTGACAGATGGTCAAATTTCAAAATTGATTGGCACAACAAAGCCGACCATTATGACCATCCGCAACGGGACGCGCGAAGATATGGCTTATTTAAGGGCTAAAAATCCGGTTGCTGTCGGTCTTTGCACAGAGGCTGCCCTTGATGAGGCGTTGAGAACCGCGAAAGAAAAGCTCGAAAAAGCTGAAGAAAAACTTAAAAAGGCGACAGCTAAAAAAGCTAAGAAGGCATCCAAAAAGAAGGTGTCAAAAAAGAAAGCAACAAAATCAAAATCATCTCAAACGGAAGGAACGAAAAAGATGACAGAAAAGAAAACAACAAAAGCGGCGGCTAAAAAGGCTCCGGCTAAAAAAGCCACAGCAACAAAGAAAACGGCTGTTAAAAAGACAGTTACGGCAAAGAAGCCGGTCGCTAAAAAAGCAGTTGCCAAAAAAGCAACAGTAAAAAAGGCACCTGCTAAAAAGGTTGCCACAAAAACAGCTACAAAGAAAACAACAGTAAAAAAGGCACCTGCTAAAAAGGTTGCCACAAAAACAGCTACAAAGAAAACAACAGCAAAAAAAACACCTGCTAAAAAAGTAGCAGCTAAAACAACAGCCAAAAAGACAGTTGCTAAAAAAGTAGCAGCAACAAAGAAAACGGCTGTTAAAAAGACAGTTACGGCAAAGAAGCCGGTTGCTAAAAAAGCAGTTGCCAAAAAAGCAACAGTAAAAAAGGCACCTGCTAAAAAGGTTGCTACAAAAACAGCCACAAAGAAAGCACCTACTAAGAAGGCTGTTGCAAAGAAGGCTCCGGCAAAGAAAGTTGCCGCAAAGAAAAAATAGTCTTTGACTGATGAGATTGTATAAGAGCCTTTTTAGTAAAGGCTCTTTTTTGTTTTGATGAGGATGAAATTGACGCATATTAAGATCAGACCAATTCTTGAAACAGAATCTGAAGAAGTTTATCGGATGTTTCAAGAGATACCGCAAGAAGAAAATGAGGCAACCAATAAAGCCCACGGACTAAGCTTTGATGGGTTTCAAGATTTTTGCAAAAAGGCTGTTTTACGATCAAAAGAAAGTCCTCAAGACGGGCACGCTATCACGATTACTTATTTGATTTTTGATGGTGAAATTCCGGTCGGGTTTGGAAAATTCAGACCGATTATGACTGAACTTTGCGTTCAAAACAGAGCGTTCCATTTTGCGTATATGATTGCACCGAAATTCAGGGGGCGAGGGTATGCAACTGCATTTATCAAGTTTTTGAAAAATGAGGCGCTCAAATATGGTTTAACGGAGATTAGGGGAACCGCTTTGATTGATAACAAAGCTTCTTGCAAGGTGATGGAAAAAAACGGCGGTATTATGGAAGATTGCTCCGACGGCGAAGCAACCTATGTTATTTCTCTCATTGATTAAATTTCATATTTAAATTTGACTTGACTTTTTTATGAAAATCAGGCAACATAAAAGTGTCGTTTAGGTTAAACGGCGGTGTCTCAAAACATCTCACATACTTAGTAACTCCTTTTAAGGGAGTAGATGAACTAAGGGCAGTTGCCACGAATAAGTCTGACTGAGTATGTGCAGTTTTTGAGCTCCCACTTTGGATTTTCAAGGTGGATTTTTTATTCATTTTGTATGGAGAAAAAATATGAAGAAATTAGTTTTGATTTTTGGGGTGATTTTCATGTTGACATCCAAAGCAAAGGCTGAATGTAATCATGAGCCTTGCCTTACATGGGCTCCGGGTGTAACCGATAACTGCGGAACAGGTTGCACATATACGTATAATAACGGAACGGTATATATTACGGCTTCGGGTGACAACGCAAAAATAAATACAGGGACTTTTGTTTTTGACTTTTATGAAGATAACAAATTACCCGTTAAGATAGAAAACATTGTTATAGACGGACCAATTGCCATTGGTGGAAATGCCATGTATGGCTCTTATGTCTTATCAGCTCCGCAAGGCAAAGCTTTGATATTTACAAATATAGAACATCACGGTTTGGGCGATAATGTGACTTTAGAGGGGGATATTATCATTCCTGCAGATGCAAAGTTTGCTTCTATAGCCTTTCATGGTGTAAAATTGGCAGAAGGTGCAAAAATATATTGTTCCGTAGAAAATTGTGCCGATAAAATATTACAATCTTGTTTAGCGTGGGGCGGCACGATTAATGAATATGCCCAGAGATGTTATAATGCGATGAGCAATGTGCTTTCAAATTCTGAAACTTTTGCACAAGCGCCGCAAGGATGTTCGGCGTTTAACGGCAACGGTTGCCAAAGTTGCAACAACGGGTATTCGCTTTTTTCTAATCAATGCGTATGTGCGAAAAATCATAGAGTAAACGGGAAAAACTGCAATCGTCTGATTTATACCGTTGAAGAAGCATCAAAGCTTTCCAAACCGACAGGCAACACCTTCAGCCTCCGTTATAAATCAAACAATAACCGTCATGGCTCGCTGAGCCTGAAAGGCGAAACAAAAAAGTCATGCCTCGATTCC
>JAFVFH010000028.1 GCA_017475525.1 Alphaproteobacteria bacterium
AGCAAACAAAGCGAATTTACAGACAAACTTGCCAGAAGCTTTATAAAGATACATTTATCTTTATAAACCAAGACGAACCCGTAGGGTGAGATTCCCTTGTTCATCAAAGATGAACAAAAATAACAAAAGGAACATCCTTAACAGATATCCCTTTTGTTTTAATGGTGGAGCTGAAGGGGATCGAACCCTCGACCTACAGATTGCGAACCTGTCGCTCTCCCAACTGAGCTACAGCCCCATAATAATGTTTTTATATTTGAGGCTCAGTTGCTCGGTCACTCGTTTTGTAAATTCGCCGCATTCGCTTTTCGCTTCATTTGCTCATTAACAAAACTTCGCCTCTTGCGGTGAAAATATCCGTTATGGGATATTTTCATCCTCGAGCCCAACTGAGTGACTGCCCCATGATAATGTTTTTTCTTATAAATTAGTTTTTTTTAAGAATCAAGAAAATAAAATCTATTTTTTAAAATTTATTTGACTTTCTTGTTGATTTATGCGAAAATAATTCTCGGATAGGAAAGGAAACTTTTCTATCAAGTGTCTTGATAAGGCGCGGAGCTGTCGAAAGCTTTTTGTGAAGAGCAGTGAGGATAACACTGCAATAAGTGTTATTTTTTTTATAACACGTTTATCCCCGATTTAGAGTCGGGGAGCCGATGGCGAATGTTCAAGGTTTATCCTAAAGGTTATCGGAGTCATTTCTCTTCACATGATTTTCGAACTCTCCGACGCTCAATCAAGGGGCGTCTTTTTTAATTTTGAAATTTGGAGATAAAGATATGAAAAAATATGTTTTGATTTCAAGTCTGATTTTGGGTTTAAGTTTTGAGACATATGCTGCGACATCAGGAAGTTGCGGAGAAGGTTGCTCTTTTGTTATAAATGATGACGGACATATGGTAATAAATGGGATGTCAAATGCTACTACATCTTATAATGGTCCCTTTTTTCCCGCTCTTGACCTCTCAGTGATTCATTCTGTGACAAGTGTTTCTTTTAATGAAAATGAAACAAATATATCAATTCCAGATAAAGCATTCCATTATTTTTCAAATTTAGGGAGTGTAGATTTATCCAATGTGACTTCGATTGGGGCAAGTGCTTTTAGGGATACAAATCTTGAAAAAGTAGATTTATCCAATGTGACTTCGATTGGGGCAAGTGCTTTTAGGGATACAAATCTTGAAAAAGTCGATTTATCTAATGTCCAATTATTAGAGGGAAGTTTAATTTTTGCATTTACGCCGATTAAAGAAGCAATCCTTCCAAATACACTAACAAAAATTCCACCTGAGATTTTTTATTCGACCAATCTCGAAAAAATTACGCTACCGGATACATTAAAAGAAATTGGTAGTAACGCTTTTATGGATACTAATTTAAAAGAAATCGTCATTCCAGAAGGTGTTGAAAAAATTTGGAATCAGGCATTTCTGGGCACGGATTTAACGGAGGTTACCTTACCTTCAACATTAAAGCTTCTGGGAGCTGACGTGTTTAGAGGTACAAATATCACTGATTTGGTTATTCCTAACTCTACTGTAGAGATCATGCCTAATGCTTTTTTCTGTCCTCCAGAGGAGGAGTGTCCTCTAAAATCAATCACGGTTCCTGATGATCTTAAATTAGATATAAGCATGTTTAATCATGCTATTTCTGATACAATCTCAATGAATAAATGGGCACAAGAAAGCGGAGATGAGTGGATGATGGAAGAGATGGAATGGAGAATTCAATTTGCTAAAGAAGAATTTGCTACACTTTCGAATATACAAATCGTATGTCAAGGAGATATAGAAAAGTGTAAGTCTAATTTTTCATGGACAGAAGAATACCAAGAACTGTTTGGCAATATGCCTATTCAAATCATTTCTTCGGAAGATGTCGGACAAAAGAAAGTTAAAAATGCTGATGGAAGTATAACAATTTATGATGCGGATAACAACATTATAGGCTACAAAAACAAGCGTATTTACACCGTTGAAGAAGCATCTCGTCTTTCTAAACCCACCGGCAATACGTTTAAGCTTCGATATAAATAAAAATCTTTTTCTTGCCTTCAAGCAAAAAATTTTTTATACCTTAGCTCATGGAAAAAGATATTGAGCAATTAAAAGGCAAAACGTTATCCAGCGTGCCGCTTTCATATACGCCGTTTTTGCTTGCCGATTTGATCAAGACGAGCAAACGTGATGTTTTGTATGTGGCAAGCGGCGGCAAAGAATTGGAGCAAGTTGCAAATTTGTTTTCATTTTTGTTGCCGTCGGTACAGGTATTGAAATTGCCGGCATGGGACACAGTGCCGTATGACAGGGTTTCGCCGAATGTGAGCATTGTGGGAGAGCGCGTTGAAACATTGTCAGCTCTTGCCCTAAGACCGAATGAAAACAAACCGAGATTGATTGTGGCAAGTGTCGGCTCTGTTTTGCAAAAGTTGCCGCCTAAAAAAGTCTTTTTGAATGCACGGCGCGAAATCAGACAAGGCGGAAAGTTTGATTTTAATGATTTCATGCACTATCTGATGATTAACGGCTATACAAAAGTTGAGCAGGTGATGGAGCCTGCCGAATATGCCGTTCGCGGTGATATTGTTGATATTTTTCCGGTTTCTTCCGATAAGCCTTTGCGGCTTGATTTGTTTGATGATGAAATTGAAAGAATCCGCCTTTTTGACCCCATTTCGCAACGCACAACGGGTGAAGTCAAATCCTATTTGTTTGGGATTGCCGATGAAGTTGTTTTGGATGAACACAGTATTCAAAACTTTCGCCAACATTATCGCGAATCGTTTGGAGCGGCAGGCTTAAAAGATGAACTTTATGAGAGCATTTCAAACGGTGCCAAATACATTGGTTTTGAAAACTGGTTGCCTTTCTTTTATGACGAGTCGCTCCCGAGTATTTTTGATTATGTGCCGATGGCATATGTTGTTTTGAGCCAACACACGGATGAAGCTTCTCAGGCAAAAGAAGACAGCATTTATGACTATTATACCGCACGTATTCAAGCCTTAAATGTTAAAGGCACGGCAGATGAGATGTTTTATCGTCCGGTCAAACCGGAATTGATGTATTTGAGCAAAAAAGAATTTGACGAGATTGCTAAACAAAAAAAAGCACTTGCTTTGAGTGAACTTTCCATACCCGAAAGTGCTGATGTTATCAATCTTCAAGTTATACCTTCGCGCGATTTTTCGCATGCCAAAAATGTTTCGCTTAAAACCGTTTATGAAGACTTGAGAGATTATTTGAGCGCTCAGGCAAAACTGATGCGTCTTGTTTGTTGCAGTACGGCAGGTGTGCGTGAAAAGTTGATGAGTATTGCAGATGAATACGGCATTAAAAACGCAGTGTTTGCCGACACTTATAATGACGCCTTAAAACTGATGGTAAACAAAAAAATTGCGCTTATTGTGGCTGATTTAGACCACGGTTTTAAGACCGAATCGATGTGTGTCGTTGCAGACAACGATATTTTCGGGGCGCGTCAAAACCATCGTGCACGCAAAGTCAAAGCAGAGAACTTTATTGAAGACATATCATCATTAAATGTCGGTGAACTTGTGGTTCATATCGAACATGGTTTGGGGCGTTTTATGGGACTTGAAAATCTTACGGCAGGCGGTGCGCCGCATGATTGTTTGAAGATTTTGTATGCCCATGATGATAAGCTTTTTGTGCCGGTTGAAAATATTGATCTTGTTTCACGTTACGGCTCGGAAGATGAAAATGTTCAGCTTGATACCTTGGGCACTCAGGCGTGGGAAGCCAAGAAAAATAAGGTCAAAGAAAAAATCAGAGAAATCGCCGAAAGTCTGATTAAAGTCGCGGCTGAACGCGAGCTTAAAACGGCTGACAGTTTTGTTCCGCCGCAAGGCATTTATGATGATTTTTGCGCACGCTTTGCCTACCATGAAACAGATGATCAAATGCATGCCATTGTCGATGTTTTAAAAGATTTGAATGCCGGTGTTCCGATGGATAGATTGATATGCGGTGATGTCGGGTTCGGTAAAACGGAAGTGGCGTTGAGAGCCGCTTTTACGGTTGCTATGAGCGGGGCGCAGGTTGCGCTTATTGTGCCCACCACACTTCTTGCCCGACAGCACTATTTGAATTTTAAAAATCGCTTAGAGGGATTTCCCGTCAAAGTCAAGATGCTTTCAAGGCTGACCTCTCAAAAAGAATCGAAAGAAACAATTGAGGGGCTGAAAAACGGTAACATTGAAATCGTTATCGGTACACATGCGTTGCTTTCCGAAAATGTCAAGTTTTGCAATTTAGGACTTTTGATTATTGACGAAGAGCAACATTTCGGTGTAGCGCACAAAGAAAAACTCAAAAGCTTAAAATCAGATGTGCATGTTTTGACCTTGAGCGCCACGCCTATTCCGCGGACACTCCAGCTATCTCTGACGGGGGTTAAAAGCTTAAGCATTATTGCGACTCCGCCGATAGACCGTATGGCGGCGCGAACATTTGTGATGCCCTTTGATAAGGTGATGATTAAAGAGGCGATTTTGCGCGAAAAATATCGTGGCGGACAAACGTTTTTTGTATGTCCGCGTGTGTCGGATATCGCAAGTGTCGAAAAAATGCTCCATGAACTTTTGCCTGAAATAAAAATCGCAGTGGCGCACGGGCAAATGAAGGTCAAAGATTTGGAAGATGTGATGACGGATTTTTCAAATTTTAAATATGACGTTTTGCTTTCAACCACCATTATCGAATCGGGCATTGATATGCCGACGGTCAATACGATGATTATCTATCGTGCCGATATGTTCGGGCTTGCGCAGCTTTATCAATTAAGAGGGCGAATCGGGCGATCAAAAGTGAGAGGATATTGCTATTTTACGGTGCCGGAGCAGAAAAAATTAAAACCCGTTGCCTTAAAGCGCCTTAATATCTTATCTGCGCTTGACACATTGGGCGCTGGCTTTTCTCTTGCCTCGCATGATATGGATATCAGAGGTTCGGGCAATGTTTTAGGTACGGAACAATCCGGACACATCAAAGATGTCGGCATTTCACTTTATCAGCATATGTTGCAAGAAGAAATTGCGCGCCAGAAGGCTTTGAAGGATAATGAATTGCTTAAAACCATTGAAACAGACCAATTCAGTCCTCAGATTATCACGGGAATTCCTGTGATGATACCGGAGAGCTATGTTAAAGATTTGGGTGTGCGCTTAGGGCTTTATAAGCGAATAGGTGCACTTGAAACAAAAGATGAGATTTTGGATATGAAAGCCGAGCTTGTTGATCGATTCGGGGCTTTGCCGCCGGAAGTTGAGAATTTGCTTGATACAATTGAAATCAAACAAATCAGCCATGAGGCTGGGATTTGTAAAATCGAGGCCGGAGCAAAAGGCATTTTGATTTCGTTTCATAACAATGTTTTCAAAGCCGTCGATAAGCTGATAGACTTGGTCAATCGCTCATTCGGTGTGGTCCAAATCAGACCGGATCAAAAGATTTTTATTGAGGGCAATTTGGCAGACTATCAAAAACGTGTTGAGATTATTAAAAAATATGTTATACTATTCTATCAGATGGTTTGTTCATAAGGAAAATAAAATGGCAAAAGAAGAATTTGATAAAAAGTTGTTGTTACCTTATCGTGAAGAAGATCTCCAAAAAGATTTGAATCGCATCAAAAAAGAATGGCGCTTTATTGAGGAAGACGAATCTTATATGCATAAAACTGGTTTAAAAGTTTTTGTATATGTCGATAATAAAAATAAAAAGGCTTTTTTGGATACCGATCCTGAAAACGTGGAAGGTTGGTTGCGCCATATGCGCGAAGATTTCGGTGTGCCTGAGTTTTTATCAAATCAATATTTTGAAAGATTGGCTAAAGAATTTAATGTGTTTTTGAAATGGTACGATGCCGAACTGAAAAAACAGCAGAAAAATGCCGAGGTTAATGCTGAGATGTTGCCATACCTGATGAATCAGTCAATTAACAACCCATACAGGAGCTAATTTTTGAGTTTTTTGGCCAAATCATTGTAGGCCGTTGTGATTTTTTTGAATTTTTCTTCGCACGATTTATCGCCGGCATTCATATCCGGATGATAAAGACGTGCGAGTTTTTTATATTGTTTTTTTAAGGAATCGAGAGAGATGTCTTCAAGAGAAACATCTAAAATTTCGGCACATTCTCTATCACGCGCATTAAAATAAATTTTTTGGCGCCAATGCGAATCGTCAAAATACGCCATATCTCCGAGTTCATCAATAAAATCATAGCCGAACTGATATTTGATTTTTGATGAAAATCCGCCAAAATGCATTTTTTTGCTTGTAGGCTTCTCGACAGTTTCATCTGTGCCGTAATAATTCCACTTGGCGTTATATTCGGTAACATGGTTTAAGCAAAACCAATAATATTCTTTTAAGCTCTTGTCTTTCGGGGCACGATATTCTCCCTTTTCTTTGCATCCCGGAAAATCGCAAACATGAGCCTTGCCTTCATTCTGGGGAGCAAAATATTTTTTTGATTTTATAGTTTTTTTAATCATGACAGCCTTTTTAACGTATAAAAACGAAATTTACAAAGAAAATTTTAATTTTTTTTAAAATTATTATTGACTTTCACCAATTTAAACGGTTATAAAGCATACCAGAATAATTTAAGTTAATTTATAAATAGGATAAATAATATGGCCAATCATAAATCGGCAAAAACGAGAATCGTTAGAAATAATAAGCGTAGCGTGATTAACGGCATGAGAAGAAGCCGTGTTCGTACATTTGTGAAAAAGGTTGACGCTTTGATTGCAGCCGGCAACAAAGAAGAGGCAATGGTTGCATTTAAGGTTGCCGAGTCTGAAATGATGCGCGCAGCTCAAAAAGGCGTGTTCCATAAAAACATGGCATCACGTACAGTTTCTCGTTTGGCTCAAAAAATTAAAGCTTTATAGTTTTATTTTTTACTTTTTTTCAAACACACAAAATGCCCGCTTCGAGCGGTTGTCGTTTTGTGTGTTTTTTGTTACGTAGACCTAGAGAATCGGGCGACTCTTACAAGAATCGATGTCAAGAAAAATAATTTAAAAAATGGCAAAAAGTTTTCTTGTTTTTAAAAAAAATCACGTTTACTATCAAAACCACTTTAAGGAATTATTAATGTCTGAAAACGGATTAACTACTACTTTAAATGAGGAATTGAAAATGGCTGAAGAAGCAATCAAAAATAATGACAATTCTGTTCAAGACGAGTGGGGACAGATTTGCAGCCAATTAAAGATGGAATTTGGTGAAACAGCTTTTGACAGTTGGTTGAAACCGTTAAGCGTTGGTATGTGCACGAATGGTGTGATGAATATTTGTGTGCCGACAGCTTTTATGAAAAACTGGGTTTTGACTCATTATTCCGACCGAATTCATAAAATTTGGGAGCATAAAAATCCGAACATTAAGAAAATCAATTTTGTGGTGCAAACACATACGGATAATTCTCTTTTAAAAAAGATTTCTTCAACACCGACACCGCAAAATATATATACACCGCAATTTAATGCAACAAGTAGTTTTAATGATTACGGTTTGAGTGAAGGTTTTATGCAACTTTCTGCGCCGCTTAATCCGGCTTATACATTTGATACTTTTGTTGTTGGCAAAACGAACGAGTTTGCTTGTGCCGCAGCTAAAAAGGTTGCCGAATCGAGAAATGTTTCTTTCAATCCGCTCTTTTTATATTCGGGTGTAGGCTTAGGTAAAACACACTTGATGCACGCGATTGCTTGGCATATCAAACAGCAGGATCCGAGCCGCAATGTGATTTATTTGTCAGCCGAACAATTTTTGTTTAAGTTTGTGAAGGCTCTGCGTTATAAAGATACGGCGGCTTTCAAAGAGCAGTTCAGAGCCGTTGACGTGTTGATGGTTGATGATGTGCAATTTATGAGCAACAAGGAATCGACACAGGAAGAATTTTTCTATACATTTAATTCTCTTATTGAAGAGGGTCGTCAGATTATTATTTCTGCCGATAAATCCCCGACAGATTTGGAGGGAATCGAAACGCGCTTAAAGTCGCGTTTGGGCGGTGGTTTGGTTGCCGATATCCATCCGACGGATTTTGATTTGAGAATGGGTATCTTGAATTTTAAGGCCAAACAAATGGGCATCACGTTGCCGGAAAAAGTGGCTGAATTTTTGGCTCAGAAAATCACAACCAATATCAGAGAATTGGAAGGTTCATTGAGACGAATCGTTGCGCATACGCAGCTCTTATCCAAAAACGAAATTACGCTTGATATGACGCAAGACATCTTAAAAGATATGCTTCGTTCAATCGATCGCAAAACAACGATTGATGAGATTCAGAAAAAGGTTGCCGAATATTTCAATATTTCAGTCAAAGAGTTGCAGTCATCAAGACGTGCCAGAACGGTTGCAAGACCGCGCCAAATTGCCATGTATTTGGCAAAACAGTTGACCTCTCGTTCGCTTCCTGAAATCGGTCGCAAGTTTGACAGAGATCACACGACGGTGATGCATGCCGTTCGCAAGGTTGAAGGCTTGATTGGCGAAGATGCTTCTTTAGCCGAGAGTGTCAATGTATTGCGCAGAGCACTTGAAAATTAAAAATAAGTTTTTGTGTTTTTTATAATCCTTTGCCCCGTTTGATTTGTTCGACGGGGTTTTTAACAAAAAAAACACCTGCATAAAGCAAGTATTTTTTACTGGTAGCGGAGGGGGGACTACTTAGCAAATGCAAAAATGCATTTGCACGTTCACTGCGGCAATCGCTTTTCAAGCGACCGGCGTCTTTCCAGCCGCCTTTGCCTTGTAGTCAAACCCTCTTCTTCGAGGGTTCGCGTACCCGTTGCTATGTTTTGAAAAAAAATGCCCTATATCAATATAGGACATTTTATTTTTACTGGTAGCGGAGGGGGGACTCGAACCCTCGACACGCGGATTATGATTCCGCTGCTCTAACCAACTGAGCTACTCCGCCATAAATCTGGAAACATAAATAACGAAGTTCATATTTGTTGTCAAGCAAAAAAAATGTTTTTTTGCAAATTTATCTTGCAAATTGCTGAAATATATCTCATAATAACAGTCGGTATGGTGAAAAACACATACAAGTGCCTTGAATGGGTGCGGAGCTTTCACAAGCTTTTTTACATTAGGCAGTGATCGGATAACACTGCAAATTGTGCTGTCTTTTTTCTTTTTAAAAGACACACATTTATCCCCGATATTGGCTCGGGGAGCCGGTGATGAATGTTCAAGGTCGAAACCCAAAGGTCATCGGAGTCATTTCCTAATGTATGATTTGTGAACTCTCCGGCCGTCTTCAAGGGACGGTTATTTTTTTAATGTGAGTGCGGTGATCGCCTTTCCCTTGTCATCCTTGGGTTGGCGTCAGCCAATCCTGAGGATCTAAAGGAAAGGAAATAAAATATGAAAACGAAAATACCAATGTCATGCCTCCGAGCATTGAAAAATGCGAGGATAAGGCATCCAAAAACAATAACTGTAGACCCCTTATCTTCGCAAGCAAAGCTTGCTCGAGGGGTGACGGAAGAGGATAATGGTGCTCGAGGGGTGACAATAGAGCGTGGTCGAAGTATGGTTGAAATGCTCGGTGTTTTGGCGATTATCGGTGTTTTGTCGGCAGGAGCTCTCGCGGGATATTCCAAAGCGATGGCTAAAAACAAAATGAACAAAACTGCGGAACAAATTTCGATGATGATCACAAACATTGAAACACGTTTTATCAATGAAGAAGATTATTCGGGGCTTGGCTCTGATCCGGCAACAGGAACAATCAATGCCATTTCGCTCGGGGTTGTGCCTGACGAGATGATTTCGGAAGACAGACGAACGCTTAAAAACGCATATCAGGACAGTGTGCAAATTTATTCCGTGCCGTATGGCGGGTTGGAACATGGGGCATATAAAGTTGATTATCACGGGCTTCCGAAAGAAGCGGTGATTTATTTTGCAACACCGACATCAAATGTTGAAAATTCGGTGATGATGAACGTTAGTATTAATGAATAGAAAGGAATATCAAATGAGAAAATCAATCACGTTAACAGCCATGGCTTTGATTATGGCAAAAACGGGCGCTGTTTCGGCAGAACGAATCCAATACAGTAAGGCAGATGCGGCGGATATGGCAAATGAAGGCGCAAATTTGTTGAGTTGGACGTTTTCGGGCAAGACGGTGCGCAATCCGGAGGCTTTAACGGCGGATACGCCTGTTTCTGAAGATGAAAGAAGCGCCAATGCAGGCGGCGAAAGTGACGGTTCGGGCACAAACGGCGGCGGTGAATCTGATGGCGATAGCGAATCCGGCTCAGAAAATACGGGCGGCGATAATGGTGAAGGCGGCTCCGGTGAAGGCGAAAACACCGGCGGCGAAAGCGGCACTGAAAATACAGGCGGCGATAATGGTGAAGGAGGCAATGAAGGCGGCTCCGAAACGGGCGGCGAAAGCGGTTCAGAAAATACGCAACCGCAATATCAGCCTTGGGTAGATTCAACAACGGGTGAGGTAACAACAGCTTCATGTAGGCAGTATTGTACCAACGCAAAGCAGACTTATCAAAACACTATAAACACTGCAAGTTGTGAGTTGGATGGATTTAGCCAATTATGCACGTATCCTGACGGGACGCAAATACTTATTAGTGGTGGGGGAAACTTCACGGGGGATGGGAGTGACTCTAAACTTGACGGATCGGGTGGATGCACATGCGCGTACTACTGTTTTACAGCAGATATGCCTGTTATGTTGGCTGATGGTTCATCAAAGCGTGCGGATGAAATCAGCTATGATGATGAACTGCTTGTCTGGAACTTTGATGAGGGGCATTTTGATAAAAGCAAACCCATTTGGATCAAAATTTTAGAAACGGCTACGGAATACGATACAATAAGTTTTAGTGATGGTTCTGTTTTAAGCACTGTTGCTCAGCATCGTATTTTTAATCTGGAAGCCGGAAAATTCACCTATGCCGCAACTGATGAAACACCACTTGGTACGCATACCTTAAATATGAGAGGTGAATTAGTTCAGGTTGTTTCTAAGAAGCACATTAATGAAGATGTTGTTTTTTGTAATATTGTTACAAAAAGGCATTTGAACTGTTTTGTCGGTGGTGTTTTAACTTCTTGCCGCTTTAATAACATCTATCCGATTAAAGATTTGAAGTTTGTCAAAGATAACAGACCTCTCGTGCCATACAGCGAATATGCAATGTTTGATAAAAAATGGTATGACGGATTGCGCTTGGCAGAACAATGTCGAGATATAAGAGATAGCAATCATAATGATAAAACCATTACTGATTATGTGATACGTATCATGAAAAAAATGGCATAGTTGTTATGAAAGTCTTTTTGTTAAGGCATGCTGATGATCCGCATGAGATAATCGGCGGCTGGTCTGATATCGGGCTCACTGGTCTCGGCAAAAAACAAGCCGCCGAAATTGCGAATTATTTCACAACGCATGAAAAAGAGATGGGTATCAAACATATTATCTCGAGCGACCTAAAACGCGCTCAGGATAGTGTTTTGCCCACCTCTCAGGCCCTAAAACTTGAGATGATAACAAATGAAGGCTGGAGGGGGCTTGATTGGGGCGAACTTAACGGTTGTTCCTCAGAGACTGCCAAAAAATTATATCCGTATCTTAATTTGCAGATGATGCAGGAAGATGAAAGTTTTCCGAAAGGCGAAAGCCCGAAAGGCTTTTATCAGCGCGCCGTTGACACTTGGCAAAAAACACTCAAACAATACGATGGCGAAAATCTGCTTATTTGCACACATGGGATTAATATGATGGCTTTAGAGGCCTATTTAACGGGCAAAAAATGGCAATATAACGTTCAGCGCACTTTTTATCCGTGTGTGTTGATGGAAATTGATTTGCAAAAACATATCATACAAGCCCGAATGCTCTATCCTTATACATAAAAAAAAACACGCCTTATGGCGTGCTTTTTTTCAAAAGTTTCAGAAAACTTATTTTGCCTTAGCCGGCTCCGCAATTGGTTTGCCGTTCAAATCAAACTTTTCAATTTTGCTTTCTTTGTGAAGCGAATCGAAAGTTTCGGCAACAACCTGTTGACTCAAAATGTTTTTGATTTGAGGCTCTAAGTCGGCAAGCGGCAAAGGTTTAGAATCGCGAATATCCGTGAGTTTAATAACATGATAGCCGAATTGCGTTTTAACCGGCTGTTTGGTGTATTCTCCGACTTTTAAGCTTGAAGCTGCTTTTGTAAATTCCGGAACCATCAAATCTTCCGTGAAATAGCCTAAATCAACGGTTTTGTCTTTGGTATATTCTTTGGCAAGCTTGTCAAAATCACCGCCTTTGGCGAGTTTTTCAATTACTTCTTTGGCTGTTTTTTCATTGTCGAGCAAGATGTGCTTTGCGCCCATTTCTTTTTTGCTTTCGAATTTCGAAACATATTCGTCTTGATAAAATTTTTCAACAGCGGCAGGACTGACCTTTTCTTCAACCGTTTTTTCCAAATAGACCTTACGTGCCAAATCTTCGGAGGCTGTTTTTAATTCTTCCTTATACTGCGGTGTATCTTGAATGTTGGCTTTTGTGGCGGCCTGATATAAAAGCTTGCCGTTTACAAAAACATCAACAGCTTTCTCGTAAAACTCATTAAACGGTACTTGAGCTGCGATTTGCGGATTGTCAGCATAACCTTTGCGGATTTCTTCAACGGTAATGACCTCACCATTCACACGTGCGGCAACGCCTTCATTTTTCTGTGCATTGACCTTGCAGGCAAAAAAGGCCGCAACGCCAATCACAACCACAGCAGCGGTTGTTGCACCTAAAATATATTTTTTTTGCATTAATTTTCTCCTAAAAATGTGTTTATGACTGAATGCGAATATAAACTTAATTGTTTCTTTTTTCAAAGTATTTTTTTTAATGCGGTTTATAACTTTTGAACATAGTATTGACTTTAGTTTTAATAAACACTAAATGTAGGATATTGTAATATAAATAAAGGTCTTATAAATGATAAATAAAATCGCTCGCATGCTGTTTGGCAGCGCTAATGACAGGTTTGTCAAAAAACAATTTAAAATCGTTGAAAAAATAAATGCTCTTGAGCCTGATTTTATCAAGCTTTCGGATGTTGAACTTAAAGCCAAAACAGATGAGTTTCGCACACGTTTAAAAGACGGCGAAACGCTTGATGATATATTGCCGGAGGCTTTTGCAACAGTCAGAGAAGCTGCTAAAAGGACTTTGGGACAACGGCACTATGATGTGCAGCTTGTCGGCGGTATTGTGCTTCATAAAGGTATGATTGCCGAAATGAAAACGGGTGAAGGTAAAACCTTAGTTGCAACTTTGGCCGCTTATTTGAACGCACTCGAAGGCAAAGGTGTCCATATCGTCACTGTTAATGACTATTTGGCAAAGCGTGATGCCGAGTGGATGGGGCAGGTTTATCGCTTTTTAGGGTTAAGCGTCGGATATATTATTCATGAAAAAAATGATGTCGAACGCCGCGAGGCTTACAATTCGGATATTTTATACGGCACGAATAATGAGCTTGGTTTTGACTATTTAAGAGATAATATGAAATTTTCTCTTGCCGATCGTGTTCAACGTGAGTTCAACTTTGCAATTGTCGATGAGGTGGACTCGATTTTGATTGATGAGGCAAGAACACCGCTTATTATTTCGGGTGCAGCAGAAGATTCGTCTGAAAAATATATCTCGGTTAATAAGATTATTCCTCAGCTTTCGGAAGATGATTATGAAAAAGATGAAAAACAAAAAACAGTGACGTTGACCGAAGCCGGTATGACGCACGTTGAACAGCTCTTAAAAGATGTCGGTTTGATTAAAGACGGCAGTTTGTATGACATTGCAAATGTCACGCTTGTGCACCATGTCAACCAAGCTTTGCGTGCGCATAAGATGTTTGCAAGAGATGTGGACTATATTGTCAAAGACGGCAAGGTTGTGATTGTTGATGAGTTTACGGGTCGTGTGATGGAAGGCAGACGTTATTCTGACGGTTTGCACCAAGCATTAGAAGCTAAAGAAGGTGTTGCTATCCAATCTGAAAACCAAACGCTTGCTTCAATCACGTTCCAAAACTATTTCAGGATTTATCCGAAGTTGTCGGGTATGACCGGTACGGCCATGACCGAAGAAGCCGAGTTTATGGATATTTACAATCTGCCGTGTGTTGAAATCCCGACAAACAAGCCTGTTATCAGAGTTGATGAGCATGATGAAATTTATCGCACGGAAAAAGAAAAATACGATGCCATCATCAAGACAATTTTAGATTGTCACAAAAAAGGTCAGCCTGTTTTAGTCGGCACAACCTCGGTCGAAAAATCTGAAATTGTGGCAGATTTGCTCTCAAAGGCTGCGCCGCAACTCAGGTTTGAGGTTTTAAACGCGCGTCACCATGAGCGCGAGGCTGCCATTGTGGCACAAGCCGGTGTGTCCGGTGCAATCACCATTTCAACAAATATGGCGGGGCGCGGTACGGATATTCAGCTCGGCGGTAACCCCGATATGAAGCTTAAAAGCTTGTTAAAAGGTGACGAATCGGAAGATCAAATTCAAAAATTAAAAGAAAAAATAAAGCAAGAGGTTGAAGAAGATAAGGCAAAGGTTTTGGCCGCCGGCGGTTTATATATTTTAGGCACCGAGCGTCATGAAAGCCGCCGAATCGACAACCAATTGCGCGGTCGTTCAGGGCGTCAGGGTGACCCCGGAACATCAAAGTTCTTCCTCTCACTTGAAGATGATTTGATGCGTATTTTCGGCTCGGAGAGAATGTCTTCCGTGTTGCATAGATTAGGTTTGCCGGAAGGCGAGGCGCTTGTTCACCCGTGGATTTCAAAGGCTTTGGAAAAAGCGCAACAAAAAGTTGAGGAACGTAACTTTGATATTCGTAAAAACCTTTTAAAATATGACGATGTGATGAACGAGCAGCGCAAAGTTATTTATGCCGAACGCAAGAAACTGATGGAAACGGATGATGTTTCCGAAAGCGTTTTTGAGATGCGTGAAGAATGTTTGGGCAGGCTTATTGACAATTTCTTGCCGTATGGTTCGGATAAAAATGAGTGGCAACTTGAGGCTTTGCAACAAGAGCTCGCAAAAACAACAGGCTTTATGATTCCGGTTGTAAATTGGGCAAACGAAGATGGCATCTCACCTGAAGATTTGAAAGAAAAAATCTTGATTGAGGTTGAAAAGGACCTTAAAGAAAAGAACGCCAGCGTGCCTGAAGATATTGTCAAAATGGTTGATAAGAGCATTCTCTTGCAAACACTTGACTTTTTGTGGAAGGAGCATATTGCGACTTTGGATCAAATGCGCCATACGATTATTTTACGTGCATACGGACAAAAAGATCCCTTAAACGAATATAAAAAAGAAGCGTTTAATATGTTCTCGGATTTGTTAGATGTTTTGAAAGAGCAAGTTACGGTCGTGACTTGTCGCACGCTGATTAAGGCAAACTCAGATGAAAAGGCACGTCAAGCCGAAGCTCGTGCACAGAATATGAAGACAAATGCCGTTCATGAGGCGCCGGAAAATGTTTTAGGTGATAAACCTCAAGAAACGCTTCAACCTTTGAAGCATGAAACAGGTGAGTTTGATCCGAGCAATCCTGCCACATGGGGCAAAGTTGCGCGCAATGATCCTTGTCCGTGCGGGAGTGGGAAGAAGTATAAGCACTGCCACGGTAAAATCATGTAAAACTTCGGATAACGGGTAACTATTTGTATGCGCCCTCGCTTATGTACTATTTTTGTACACCGCGCGGGGGCGCATACTTCGTATTTACCTCGTTCTCCGAAGTTTTAATAACAAGAAGTTTTACATGATTTTATGTATTTCTTAAAAATGCGTATCTAACCCATTCTCCGCGTTTTTATACAAGGTGTTTTCTTATCATTTACCTCGTTCTCCGAAGTTTTAATAACAAGAAGTTTTACATGATTTTATGTATCTCTTAAAAATACATATCTAACCCATTCTCCGCGTTTTTATACAAGGTGTTTTCTTATCATTTACCTCGTTCTCCGAAGTTTTAATAACAAGAAGTTTTACATGATTTTATGTATTTTTTTACTTTCTGTTTTTTTAATCTTGATTTTTAAGTTTGTTTATGACACAATGAAAATGTAGCCAAAATGGTTGCAGTGTTTACAAGGCACTTTAAGAACACGACTCCACCACAAGGGGGAGTAGGTGAATAAGATTTTCAAATAAACCTAACTGTGTTCTTACAGTTCTTGTAGCTCCTCCATTTTGAGTTATTCAGAATGGATTTTTTCTTTGGAGAATAGGTTATGAAAAAATTGATTTTCGTTTTGGTGTTGTCTTCTTTTGCCGTTGCTGCACAAGAAAGTGAAAGTTTAACATGTGGAGATGACTGCCATTGGAATTATGATGAAACAACAAAAACTTTGACCATTACCGGAAGCGGTGCTATGAAGGACTTTGGGCCTGATGGTGCGGTGGGAAATAACAAGTTGACATATCAAGCAGAAAGACCATGGAATGATATTGCTTCTGAAGTTGAAAACTTGGTTGTCAGCGGGGTTACTTCAATTGGGCACAGAGCTTTTCAGGATATGCACAATCTTCAAAATGTGACAATAGCAGATTCTGTAACTTCTGTTGGTCGAAGTTCTTTTGCTCAATCTGGGTATGGCAATATGCAAGATATTATTATTCCCAATTCAACTGTTGAATTTAAAGGTGATTCTTTCGGTAGTTTTAATAGCACGATGTATTGTTCCGAACAAAACAGGTCTATCTGTGAGGAGGCTTTAAGGCATTCCAGTAAAACAGATGAACAGATTGCATCAATGCTTCAAACTTATCAGATAGATGGTGGAAAGTATGTTTTTGATGGGAAAAAATATAAATCATTGTTAGATTATTACAATGGTAAAGAATATGATTTAAAACGAATATATACTGTTGAAGAAGCGGCAAAGGTTTCAAAAAAAACGGGAAATACTTTTAAATTGCGCTATAAATAATTTGACTTATTGACTTTTTAATATCTTCTTCTTATAGTTGCCCAAGAGGAAGAAAATGAAATTTATACGCAAAATTTATGACAAGATGTTGGAGCTTTCAGAAGGCAAGGGGGCGATGATGGCGCTTTTTGCCGTCGCATTTGCCGAGAGCTCGTTTTTCCCGATTCCGCCTGATATTATGCTCATCCCGATGATTTTGGCGACGCCCTCAAAGGCTTGGAAGATTGCATCTCTAGCAACTTTTGCTTCTGTTGTGGGCGGCTATTTCGGGTACGCCATCGGTGTGTTTTTGTTTGATACTGTTGCTGAGCCGCTTCTTAAATTCTATGGCTATTTGGAAAAGTTTCAAACCTTTGAAAATTACTATCACGAATATGGCGCATGGATTGTTTTTGGTGCGGGATTAACGCCGTTTCCGTATAAGATTATCACGATTGCCTCAGGTGCTGTGCATTTAGACTTAATGGTTTTCACCATTGCTTCTGTTTTAGCGCGCGGCGGGCGGTTTTTTGTTGTGGCGTGGCTTCTTAAAAAATATGGTGCGCCGATGAAAACATTTATTGAAAAAAACTTAGGTTGGCTTTCGGTGTTGTTTTTGGTTTTACTCATCGGTAGCTTTTGGATTTTGAAATATTTATAAAACGGGTTTTGGACGATGGGACTTTTTTTAACTTCTGCTTTTTTGCTTGTTTTGGGTTATTTCATTTATGGCGTGGTTGTCGAGAAAGTTTTTGATATTCGGATAGATCATAAGACGCCTGCCGTTATTTATACCGACGGGGTGGATTATATGCCCTTGTCACCATGGCGCGTGTTTTTGATACAGTTTTTAAATATCGCGGGTTTAGGACCTGTTTTCGGAGCGATTTTAGGTGCGCTTTACGGCCCTGTCTGCTTGTTTTGGATTGTTTTAGGTTCGATTTTTGCGGGTGGGGTGCATGACTATTTATCCGGTATGATTTCAATGCGTTACAAAGGGCGGACGCTCTCATATTTTGTTGAAATTTTCTTGGGCAAAAAGTTTTGTATCTTCTTTTTAAGCGTTCTTGTTATTTTGCTCTTAATTATCGGGTCTATTTTTGCAAAAACTCCTGCAATGATGCTCTCAAATTTAATCGGAATGGATTTTATTTGGTGGCTTTTGATTATTTTTTCTTACTACTTTTTGGCAACGATGTTGCCGATTGATAAGATTGTTGGCAAGTTTTATCCGTTTTTTGCGGCGATGCTTTTGCTTGCAACCGTTTTACTGATTTCAGCGCTTTTTATGGGGGGATACGAGTTTTATCCTAATTTGATGACATTAAATCAAAATCCGACCGGAAAGCCGATTTTTCCGCTGATGTTTATCACGATTGCATGCGGAGCTTTAAGTGGTTTTCATGCAACCCAATCTCCCATGATGTCAAGATGTTTGACAAACGAAAAATACGGGCGTCCGATTTTTTACGGCGCAATGATTTTGGAGGGCATTGTGGCGCTTGTATGGGCAACACTTTCGATTGCTTTTTTCCATGGAACAGAGGGCTTGAATGAGGCTTTGGGACCATCGGGCAACGCAGGCAAAGTTGTTTCGCTCATTTCAGAAGGGTTGCTCGGAAAATATGGCAAAATCTTAACGGTCAGCTCTATTGTTTTACTTGCCATCACATCAGGCGATACGGCGTTGCGCTCAGCGCGTTTGTCACTTGCGGACTTTTTCAAAATCAAACAGCAAAAAATGAGCAATCGTTTGTTCTTGAGTGTGCTGATTTTTGCTTTTGCAATGACGCTTGCATTTGTTGATTTGAACAAAATCTGGCTTTATTTTGGCTTTACGAATCAGATGCTTGCGACTATTATGCTTTGGATTGGTGCGCTTTATTTGAAACGAAAAGGGCGTTTTTATTTGATAGCCTTGTTACCTGCGATCTTCATCACCTCTGTATGCGGCACATATCTCGGCTATTCAGAGCTCATGCTGAGGCAAGACTTAAATACTTCGGTTATCATCGGTCTTGTTATCACCGCTTTCGTTACTGTCGGCTTTTTTGCACTTTCAAAAAAATATCGTTAGGTTATTTATAACGAATTTTAAATGTATTACCGCTCGGTTTTGAAAGCTTTGCTGCCTCTTCAACGGTATAAATCAAACGATTGCAGTTTTTCCCGTTTATCCTATGATTTTTCGCACATACGCATTGATTAGAAAAAAGCGAATACCCGTTGTTGCAACTTTGGCAACCGTTGCCGTTAAACGCCGAACATCCTTGCGGTGCTTGCGCAAATTTATTTGAATCCGAAACAATGCTTTCAACAGCGTTCAAACAACGCTCTTGATAACCATCCTTATTATTATAATATGCACAGGCTTCCTCCTTTTTTGCGCGCAATTTTCTACGGAACAATATA
>JAFVFH010000029.1 GCA_017475525.1 Alphaproteobacteria bacterium
CGCAATTCGGCAACCTGGCAAACGAAGAAACTTTGCCCGACCAAATCGGAGGCTAATATTGGAAAAAGAAGATTTTACCTTAAAAAAAGCGACATCACCGCAATCAAGGTTCAAAAACCAAAATGTTGAGCCGGAATTTTGGCGCAAAAAAAAGCTTGAAGAAATGAATAAAACCGAGTGGGAGCTTCTATGCGACGGATGCGGAAAATGTTGCTTAAATAAACTTGAGTGCAAAGGAAAAATCTATTTTACCAATGCCCATTGCCGCTTTTTAAACCCGAAAAATTGCCTGTGCCGCATATATGAACACCGCTTTGAAGTGGTCAAAGATTGCCGCGATATTGACTTAAAAGCCATACGCGAAAAGCCGCGATGGCTGCCTAAAACCTGCGCTTATTGGCTCTTAGATAACGGTTATGATTTGCCCTCTTGGCACCCTTTAAACACGGGCAAAGCAAGTTCTGTCTTTGAAGCCGGCGTATCCTTAAAAAACCGCCCGCTTATCAGCGAATCAGAGGTTGAAGACTATGAAAATTACATTGTTGACTGGCAAGACCTTTGATTTGGAAAATGCCTTTGACTTTCCCTTAAAAGTCAATACTTCTTTTAAGCTCAAGCGTTTAAGCTTGCGTATAGACCATAAAAAACGGATTGTTGTTCTCTCATTGCCGAAATGGTATGGCAAAAAAAAGGCTTTTGAATTTGTGAGCGAACATCTTGACTGGATAGAGCAAAAACTTGCCGAGCTCCCGAAGGTGAAAGATTTTGAAGACGGCGAACAAATCAGTTTATTTGGAAATCTTGTCACCATTTGCCACGATTTACATTTCGGCGCGCCAAAATTAATCGGCAGCACCCTCTATGTCGGTGGCGAAAAAGAATTTTTGCACCGCCGCGTCAAAGACTACATCAAAAGAGAGGCAAAAAAAGAATTTTACAACCTATCGAAGAATTATGCCGTTAAAATCAACAAAAAATTGCAAGGCGTGAGCATTAAAGACACAAAATCACGTTGGGGCAGTTGTTCAACGCTTCAACACATCAACTACAACTGGCGCATTGCCCTCGCCCCGATTGAGACAATTGATTACCTCATGGCGCACGAGGTTGCCCACCTTTTACACCAAGACCACTCCCCTTCCTTTTGGCGCACGGTAGATGAGCTAAACCCCAACGCCTATGCCGGCAAAAAATGGCTTGAAGAACACGGCAACGAGCTTTATTTATATCGGTAACGTTTAATTAAAAAGCGCTTTCACGGTTGATGCCGGATAATCCCACACCGCATACAAATTGCACTTATCCGCATCTGCGCAATGTGCCCGGCACATATTAATAATATCGTCATTTGTTATTGTTGCCAAACATTTTTCCGAAGAACAAACCCGACCGGCAAATGCATTTCTTGAAGATTGATTTTCTTTCTTTTTAGTCACATAAACCCCATCGAGCTCAGTTGCAAATTGCTTAAAAACATTGATAAAATTATGGCAAATTTGAACCGCTTTATCTGATAAAACAAGTTCAATGCCGACAGCATACCCACCATTATTTATCTGATGATAATTTTCAAACCACATTTTGTTTTGAAGAGAGTCCCTTAATTCAACAAATTGGTTATTAACAAGTCCCAAATGTCCCTCTTGCGCATTGATATCCCAAGAAAATGCACCTAAAGCCTTTAGTTCGCTAATCATATCAAAACTCGCATTTTTTAAGGTGTCATTATTTTCAAGCGCAACAGCCATCATATAGCTGATTTGCTCAGCGTGCTTATTCAATTTGTATTTATCCATTGCCTTATTAAAACCTGCCAAAGCCCCTACTGATAAAACCGCCATAATCGCTAAAACCCCAAGCATTTCAACCATACTTCTGCCATTTTCTTTTGTTTTCATCTTAATTTTCTCCATTATTTTAAACACCAACAAAAAACTGCCTTGAAAACTTCAAAGCAGGGAGCCACTAAACTGTCCAAACAACAGATAGACTTATTCGTCACATTTTGCGCTTATTTCATCTGCTCCCTTTGAAAAAAGGAGCTATCGTTTGGATATGTGTTTAGTGAACACCATCGTTTAATATAAACGACACTTTTATTGTGCGCTAAATTTGAGAAATTGTAAAGAGAAAAAACAAGACAAATAGAATAAAAGTGCGGAGGATAGGTCGCACAGCGTTAAAACAAGAAAAGCAAAATGCACAATCTATATAAACTCGGAGAATGTGGCAAATAGAGTTCATACATAAAAATGTGGAGAGCGTGCGTAGATAATAGGAAAAGTCCTTTTGAGTGAGACGAGTGTACATATTAGTACATGACCGAACTCAAAAGGACTTTTCTGTATTAGCTACCAGCTATACGCGTTTTTAAATTTCGCCGATGTACATACCGAGAAGTTTCGCCGCCTTAATATACGAACTGTTCAAATCAACGGATTTTGTGCCGGCCGCAACAACTTCTTCCAAAGGATAAGAGGTCACTTCGCCATGGCTCAAGCCGACCATCACATTTGTTTTGCCCTCATCTAAAAGCTCAACAGCTTTGGCTGCAAAAACAGAAGCCATAATACGATCGGCAAAGACAGGATGACCTGAGCGCTGAATATGCCCCAAGCGTGTGCAACGAATCTGGAAACCGCCATATTTTTGATTTAAGAGATTCGTTAAATAGTCGCCGATACCGCCGTGAACCTTTTCACCGACCATATTTTTGGCGGCAGACAAAACCTCGCCCGTTTCAGTTTTAATCCCTTCGGAAACAACAATAATGGCATGAGTGCGCCCTGTTGCCTTCACAGCTTCAAGTTTATTTATAATACCGTCTAAGGTATAAGGAATTTCAGGAATTAAACAAACATCGGCATAACCCGCAATGGCAGATTGCAAAGCTAAATGACCGGCATCACGCCCCATCATCTCAATAATCATTGCACGATGGTGTGAACGAGCAGTCGAATCAATGCTGTCAACAGCTTCCATGCAAACTTGGCAAGCCGTTTCAAAACCGATTGAAAAATCCGTCAACGGAGTATCATTATCAATGGTTTTTGGAATACCTATCATCTTGATGCCGGCCTTTGTGCAGTAATGTTTTAAAACATTCATACTGCCGTCACCGCCCAAAACCACAACGGCATCAAGACCGAGTTCACGAGCGCCCTGTCCGAAGCGCTCTGCCACCGCATCCATTTGGTCAGCTTTAATACCTTTATTGAGTGAGCCTAAATAAGAGCCGGCCGTTTTAGACCAAGGCGTATCAGAAAAATTTTGCAAAGTCAAAATCTCATAAGAAAGCGGACGCTCCGTTAAACCCTCTGTGCCGTTATGAATACCGTAAACCGTCCAACCTTTCAAAGTTGCCGCTTTTACAACACCCGAAATTGCCACATTCAAGCCGGAACAGTCGCCACCGCTTGTCAAAATACCGATTTTTTTAATCTCACTCATAAAATAATCTCCGTTTTAAATAAAGTTCTTGATTTTTTTTCAAATTAATGTATACTTCATACAGATTTTTGAAACATATTTCTACAAAAAAATATGTTTTTTCGAAAGTTTTTTTTGTAACTTATAGGACGAAAAAAAACAGATGCAATATGAAAATTTGAAAAAACTTCAGCTTCAGCTTTGTGAATTAAAGCTGGAACAACGTCGTGTGCGCTCGGACATTAAAGCTTTGGTCAAAAAAAATTCAACAATTGATTTTTATCAAGCACAAAAACTCAATGCTTTAAGAAACGGCTTATCCCAAAAAATCAAAAAAGTTGAAGCAGGTTTAACACCAAATATTATTGCTTAAAAAAAGTTCTTGACGTGGCTGAATTGATATGTTACAAACGCATCAATTTTAACAATTAACAAACAAGAAAAGAGGTGAATTTAAGTGGTTCAAGTTACTGTTATCGGCAATGATGTTGCTCAATCTTTGAAAATTTTGAAAAAGAAAATGCAACGTGAAGGTATTTTCCGTGAAATGAAATTACGCCGTTGTCACGAGAAAAATGCTGAAAAGAAAGCACGTCGCAAAGCTGAAGCCATCCGCCGTGCACGCAAGCAACTCAGAAAACGCTTAGATACCGAAGGTTTCTAGTTTTATTTTAATCAAAAAAAACACTCGTTTGAACCAAAAAACGGGTGTTTTTTTAACTTTTTTTTATACCTTTTTATATATGTTACAGAATTGTGAAGATTTACTTTCAAAGTCAATAAAAACTGGAAAAAAATAAAAATTTATGATATTCTTTGAATAATGAGGAACAACTTGTTATGTATGGGATAAAACAATGTATTTATGGGTTGTATTAGCGACATTTATGGTTGCCCTGCTCTCGTTCAATCTTTCGATTCGACCGGATGCAGACAGAGCCTATATGGAAATTAAAGCCCAAACGGTTGTGACAAAGTTTAGAGCGCAACATTTTGCTTTCAAACATTTCATCGAGTCGAAAAAATTGACCCTCGCAGAGCAATATTCCGACAATCCTAACCTTATCAAAAATACCGTCGATTATGTTTCAGGTGTGGGATATAACGATGGCAAGATTTTGGGAACAATAAACGATGCCATTAAAGTTGAAGATATTCAACATTATTTGCCTTACGGCTTTCAAACGGACACAAAAATCTTTTCAAAAGTTTTCTGCTTTAAGCCGAATCAAAATCAATACGATTCTGACGCCAATTTTGCAAGGGTTTGCGAAGATGATGACACAATCAGCGACCCGTTCCTAAAGGGCACATGTTGCGCCGCCCCGGGTATCAAGGTTTTTGTGATATCGTGGCAGGAAATGCCCTCACGCTGGCTCAACCATACGACGGGAAGACCTCTTTCGGATATGATGTCCGTCATCACAAAATCTGACGGGTTCGGCTCAAGCTTCGGATATATCACAAACGTGGAAAATGTGAGTGGTGCTGTTGTCAGCGGCGGTATGTATCGCACTTTGGGCGAAGAGAAGGATGACAAAGGCAATGCCACCGGCAAATACGTCCACGAAATCAAATACAGACCTGTTTTTGATGTGTTAAAAAGCGATAAGGATTTTCAAGTTTGTATGAAAAATGATAAAATTCAAAACCCTTGTTTGATTGCAATCAACCAAGTTTTAAACAGAGAGGAGAAATAAGATGATTAAGAACAAAACAATACTCAAAAAAGTCAACCAAACCGGATCTATGATGATAGAAGCGCTCGCAATGCTCACGCTTATTTCGCTTGTGACACCGACGCTCTATAAAAAATCTGCCGAGCGCACAACCGAGTTGCAAGATATCAACACGGCAACGCACGTCAGGACTTTGATGAAAGCGGTTGATAACTACACCTCTGCAAATTACCAGTCAATTCTTGAAAAACTGGATGCCGACAAAGCAGATGTCGTTAATGTCGGTGATATTTCGGCATATTTGCCATACGGCTACAAGTTTGATGCGGTCAAAAACTTTGACACCCCGATTGTTACCGTCAAAAGACAGGGCGAAACCGATTCGCTGACCTCTTTTGTGATTTTCCCGAAAATCGGTAACGTGAATGACTTGCGCGCTTCCCGAATTGCTTCCATGATTGGTGCAAACGGCGGCTATGTTGACAAAGACGGTGAAGCCAAAGGCGTTGGCGGTATCTGGAGCTTGAATCAAGGAGATTTACAAGATTTGGTCGCAAATTGTCAGGATTGTGACGGAAAAATCGTCAACGGATCAATCGTTGCGGCTTCTTCCGAAAACATCAATGAAGCCAGCCGCGCCGGAACGGAAAACTCAAAATATCTGCAACGCACAAAAACAGAAAACGAAGAATGGCGCAACACCATGATGACAGATTTGTATATGGGCGGTGTGCCGGATATTTTGCAAGGAAACGCCGATATTCCTTTAAGCAAAATCTTAGGTGTTGACCAACTCATTATCGGCGACACAAAAGCCGATGCCGGTGTGCAGAGCGAAGCCGATTTAGTGGTGAGAGCACGCGAAGGCAACAGAGAAGGCGCTGCATTTATTGAGGGCAGCTTGAGAGCCTTGGGCGGAAATTTGGCCGTTTTCAACAACGAAGATGAAAATCCAGAGCTTAATTTTGCGAACAACCTCTTAAAAGCAACCAAAGACCAATTTTCGATTAACGTCACGGATGCCGATAAACCGAATATTGAAATCGCAAAAGTAGACGAAGCCGGCGCAAGAGCAACTTTGAATGTTGAAACAAAAATCGACAATACTTTGGAAACAACCGGCGATACAACGCTTGCCTCGGGTGAAGGTTCTAAATTTTATGTCGGCCAAGACGGTCGTTTGATTGAAGCCGAAGAAGGCACAATCAATATGATGGACGGACAAATGGTTTTATCCGAAAATGAAGAAGGTGGCACAAACCTTTATGTTGCCACAAACACCGTTCAGATTGATGGCAACACAACCATGGGAACAGGCTCCGCCGAACCGATGATTGAAGACTTAGACCCTAAACTCAATGTTCAAGGAAATGCATTTGTTTCAAACAAGCTTGAAGCCGGAGAAGTTGACGCACATAAATTTGATGCGCTTGAACTCCATGCCGGTGGCAAAGATTATGAAACCGATGAAAACGGGAAATATCAACGTTGGCTTAATGTTGATAGAAACGGCGTTTTTGTTCAGGATTTGAGCGATTCGCGTGAAGATCGTCTGGTCATTAACAACGACGAATCATCTATTTACGGTCCTTTATGGGAAGATAGCGATGGCAACTTACATAAAGGTGCAATTAATCTCGGCGATAGTCAAATCCGAATTTCAGCAGCGAGAACCGTTGATATCGGCACACAATCGCAGACAGGCAATGTCAGCATTCAAAGCGGTGCCATCATGGCAACCGGTCAAGCCGGTGAAGGAACCGGAAATACTGTTGACTTTCGTGCACAGAGATTGCAAGTTGCCGGCAGTGATAACAAAAACGTTGCCTTTGAAATTATCCCCGGCGAAGGAGATGAGCGCAGTGTTTCATCCGTTGCCTCGGATGTCGATCAATTTGTGGTCCAAAAAAACGGCAAAAAACTCTTAAACATTGTTTCAGGCGAAAATTCAACAAGTTTGCGTGAAGATTCGGTTGCCGAAATTGATCCGGAAAAATTCCGTATTTGGGCAAAAACAACCGAAGGAAATGACGTCAACAACCGCATTTTCGAAGTCAATGCCAAAGACGGGAAAATCAACGCCAATGGTGAATTATCTAACGCTGCCAGTGTTTATGTCAGACGCGGCGCCATTGAAATCGAAGGCGCACCGAACACAAATGGTGTGTATAAAGCAGATGAAGGTGTCGGCTATATTGAAGCTTCCCGCTTTGTGGCAAACAATTTGAGAAGTGACGGACAAAACATTATCGAGCCGAGATATGCCAACTCCTCAAATTATGACGGCGGCTCTCAAATCGATCGCTATATGGTCAATCCGGCATATACCTCTGTGATGCATGATATTAAGCTCACAACACGAGGCGGTGCACGCTTGAGCGATATTTTGCCTGACTTTATCAATAAGGGCATCTATATCATCAACAACACCTATGAAGACGGTATCAACTTTAATAACCTGAACGTCACAAATGACAACGGCGTTATTAAAGCAAATGGAGTCACAGAAATTCCGGAATCTGCAACATTTCAAGGCTCCAAACAATGGGCATCGCCGTATATGGGCATGATTCCCGCACCGCAATGTCCTCCGGGACACGCCAGAGTGATTACCATCACACCGGCAAGCTTCCAGATGGCTCAAACAGGTGATATGGTCTTGAACTCAGACGGACGTTATTATGTGCAAGAAACGACCAAAGCAAATGAGCTGAGCAACATCGAGGGTATCGGTCAGGATGGTATAGTCACAAGTGCGGAGTTTCAACCGGCGCATGAAATCGTTAAAGGCGTCAATCCGGACGGCACACCGCAAATCGACTATATTTACTATATCGGTTTAGGTAATGAGCCCAGCATCACCAAAAATGGCAAACCTTATTCGCCGAAACCGCTTTATTTCCAACAGAGCACATGGCTCAAGAGCAAGGTGATTGCTTATGGCGCCGGCGGAAAATGTTCCGGCAGTGTGGCTGAAAACGGCGGATGCAACAACTTCTTAGGTTGGGCGGCTGTGATGGGCTTTATCTATCCTTATGAGTTGTATCAACCGATTATTGATTCGCTTCGTGGTGAAGAAGCTTCCGACACACTCGCAAACCGCAATGTTTATTGGAACGTCTTCCCTGTCAGGACAAGATCTATGGAAGCTTATGCAACGGTTTATTGCTACTTTGACAGAACAAACATCTTCGGTTCCGGCAATGACCCGCAATATGTTGACCAATATGATCAATTGCGTAACTTCAGAGATATTTATCAAAAATCAGGCGGCACATATAATGGTAGACAATCAAGTACAAATGAGGAATATATCAAGCGATTGGATGATCCGCATCTCAAATATAAAAATCCGTGGTAGTCTGAAAAAATATCAAGCTCAAAACCTCGCCGTCTTCACGCGAGGTTTTATTTTTTTGAGCTATCGTCAAAATATATAAAGCCTGAAGAGAACAGCCCATTCAAAATTGCTATACGAGTTTTTTCAAAAGTTTGGATAACGAGGCGAATAGAAGCAAAAAAAGAAAGCTGAAAATTTTAGTGTAGATAGAACTACATGAATTTTCAGCTTTTTGCATTTTTGCGATTAGTCGTCCGTTATACGAACTTTTGACTATTCGGCGCTGTAAGCTTTCTCTTGCTTAGCCGCTTCATCTGTCGTACGCGCAACATTGATTAAAATGGTTTGCGTGACTTCAGGGTGAAGGTTTAATTTGACTTGATAAATGCCAAGATCTTTAATCGGCTTTTCAAGATAAACCAAACGACGCTCAACATCATGACCGGCTTCTTTGATGGCCGATGCAATATCACGAATCGTGACAGAGCCGTAAAGCTGACCTGTTTCAGCAGCTTGACGAATCAGAACAGCCTTAAAGCCTTTCAAAGCTTCAGCTTTTGCTGTTGCGGCTTCAAATAATGCCTTGTTGTGAGCTTCTAATTCAGCATTTTGCTTTTCAAAATAAGCGACATTGGCTTCTGTTGCGCGCAAAGCTTTCTTTTGCGGCAAAAGGTAGTTACGAGCATAACCGTTTTTAACAGTTACTTTATCGCCCATTCTACCCAATTTTTCGACGTGTTCGAGAAGAATAACTTCCATATCTTTACCCTCCCCTTAGTTTGCCACATAAGGCAACAAGCCGATATAACGCGCACGTTTAATTGCACGAGCGAGTTCTCTTTGCTTCTTCGCCGAAACAGATGTTATACGTGAAGGAATGATTTTGCCTTTTTCAGAAATGAAACGAGACAAAAGTTTGACATCCTTATAATCAATTCTCAAAGCATTTTCGCCGGAGAACGGACAAGATTTTCTTTTAAAAAATGATTGTTTTGCCATGATTATTCTCCTAAAGCTTCAGCTTCTTCAACAGCTTCGATATCTTCATCTGTTGACATTTCGCTGTTAAATTCATCAACTTTGACGGTCATATAACGAATAACGTCTTCGTTTAAGCGCATCAAACGTTCATATTCAAAAATTGCCTGAGCAGGTGCAACAATATTTAGCAAAACATAGTGACCTTTGCGGTTCTTTTTAATGCGATAAGCAAGGTTTTTAAGGCCCCAATTATCGACTTTAACGACTTCACCGCCTTGGTTTTTAATGACATCGCTCAAAGAAGAGACGAGATCATTAACCTGCGAGACGCCTAAGTCTTGACGTGCAATAAGCACGCTTTCATAATTAGCCATATATAAATCTCCTTATGGATTCTCAACAAACGAACGGGGCTAACCGTTCTGGTTAATGTATAGCCGAAAGAACCGTTCTTTCGGCAAGGACAAGCCGAAATATACACGAAAAAATTTAAAATGCAAGATGTTTTTTTTGAAACAATGAGACATAAAGCGTTATTATAAAACCCAAAAAAACCTGTTGCGCTTTTAGTTTGTTTTATTTATAAGGTAAAAAGGAGAATTTGATATGCAAAATTTTATTCGTTTTTTACTTCGTATGATGTTACGCCTGCTTAAAGTGCGCGTGGCTTTTGATATACCGCCTGTTGAACTGCCTCAAAAGGCGATTTATATTTCAAACCACGTGTCGTGGCTTGATCCTATTATTTTATTTGCATATCTTCCGAACAACCCGATTTTTTTGCTTCACCCGAAACTTTATCGTAACAAATGGATCAAATTCTTTTTAGGTCATGCGCCAAAAACCGAATTTAACTATATGGATCCGGCAAACATCAAAAAAGTGATTCAAGTTGTGAGCCATAACCGCTCGATTGTAATGTTCCCCGAAGGCATGATGACCGACAACGGCGATATGATGAAAATTTATGAAGCTCCGATGATTATTTTAGACCGCACAAATGCGCCTTTTGTGCCGATTTGGATCAGCGGTGCCGAGTTCAGCCCGTTTTCAGACACTTTGGGTGCCGTGCCGCACCGACCGCTTCCCAAGATCAGAGTTCATGTCCATAATCCGGAACACGTTGTTGTCAACGAAACACTAAAGAAAAACCGTGACTACTTGCGTGATCAGCCTTATATGATATTAAACAGGCTCCGCTTTGAATCTCGCTTCAGAGATAATGTCGCATTGTTTAAAAAGCTTATTCGCACTTCAAAGCTCTATGGCAAATCAGGGCCTTTTGAAAGACGCCCCATTCTTGAAGACATCAAACGCGAACCCCAAACATATATGGATATTATCACCAAAAGCCATATTTTAGGCAAAAAATTTACCTCACTGACAACAGTTATGGAAAATGTCGGTTTAATGCTCCCAAACTCTGTTGAAAATGTTGTGTCGTTCTTTGCTCTATCAGGGTACAGCCGTGTGCCCGTTATGCTCAATTTTTCATTAGGGGCAAGCATCGTCGGCTCAATGTGCAAAACAGCAGTTGTTAAAAACATCATCACCTCTCGTGCTTTTGTTGCTAAGAGCAAAATTGAAGAAACAATCGCAAAGCTCGAAGAAAACGGCATTAAAATCCACTATTTGGAAGATATCGCTCAGTCTGTGACGACTTTTGAAAAAATCAGAGCTTGGTTTTTGTATAAAACAAAGCAAACCCCGCTGACGCAAAACCCGTCCGATCCGGCTGTTATTTTGTTCACATCAGGGTCGGAAGGCTCGCCGAAAGCCGTTGTTTTGTCGCACTCAAACGTTTTTTCAAACATCGTGCAAACAAGCTGTGTGGCACAACTTAATCTGCAGGATTTGTTGTTTAACTGCCTGCCGATGTTCCACAGCTTTGGGTTGACCATCGGCACCTTGTTTCCGATTTTAACGGGGGCAAAGCTCTTTTTGTTTCCCTCGCCTTTGCAATATCGCACCATTACAGAGCTTTTGTATGAGCTCAAAGCTACAATGATGATCGCGACCGATACATTTTATAAGGTTTATGCGCGCCTTTCGCACCCTTACGACTTTAGAAAAATAAGGATATGTATTGCAGGCGCCGAAGGTGTTAAGCAAGAAACACGCAACTTAATGGCAGAAAGATTGGGTGTTATGCTCCTTGAGGGATATGGCACAACCGAATGTTCACCGCTTTTGACCATCAACAACCTGCTCTTTAACAAATACGGCACTTTGGGCAAATTGGTGCCGGGGCTTGAAATGCGCTTAGATGATGTTGAGGGAATTACCGACGGCAAAGAGCTTGTTGTCAAAGGTCCGAATGTGATGCTCGGCTATATGTATGAGAAAAATCCGGGGGTGATAGAACCCTTAAAAGACGGCTGGTATCACACGGGTGATGTTGTTGAGGTCGATGATTTAGGTTTTATCAAAATTGTCGATCGTGTGAAGCGCTTTGCCAAAATCGGCGGTGAGATGGTCTCACTAACCGCCGTTGAAAATTACGCCAAAGAAATTTGCAAAAAAGAAGATTTTAAGTGTGTCGCCGTTGCTGTACCACACGCCAAAAAAGGCGAACAAATCGCCCTTATTTCAAACGACAATCAAATATCGCGTAAAGATTTTATCGACTTTTGCGTTAAAAACGGCATATCCGAACTCTATGCGCCATCTGTCTTTTTGATTCGTGAAGACTTCCCCGTTTTTGCAACCGGTAAAGCCGACAAAGTCAGTTTGAAAAAATGGGCAGTTGAGCAAGTTGAAGGATAAGCCTTAACAAGCTGACATTTCCCTTTCTTTTTGCTTTTGACGCTGAAGTCTTTTTGCATTTTTCTGCTTTATGACACAAACTGCTGAATTTACATAAAAAAAACACCTCTTGATTTGCTACGGAGGTGTTTGAAATAAATCTAAAAATATTTTTATTTTGATTGATCAAATTTTCTTCTTGCCATTTCAACTAAAAGTCTTGAAGAAAATGTTGTTTTTGCATCTTCAGGCTTGGCAAGCATCTTATCAAAAATACCCTTTTCGCGAGCTTCGCGGTAAAGCGCTTTGAAGTTTTCCGGTGTATTTTCAATACCCTTTTCTTCCATCCCCATACCAATCAAACGCTTGCGATTAACAGGGGTATCCGGAATATATTGCTTAAAGGCTTTTTCACGCGACATTTTTTGTGCTCTGTTGAGTTCTTCATAAAATTTTTGATGAAGTTCTTTATTTTCGCGCCATTCCTGCAGTGTGGTTTTGCCTTCTTCAACCATTTTTTCAAATATCGCACCGGCAAGCATACGCCCCTTTAAGCTATATGTACCGACTTCCTTGGCAAGTCTTTGCGGCATTTTGGGGCAAACCTTCCACGCTTTGCAACAATCAAACAAAGTGCGTTCGCTTGGCATACGGCCTTCAGAAGTTGATAACACTTCATTTCTGATTGCATCTATCATCACCGGATACATCCAATCTTGCATAACGTTTGATTTGGCAATCGGCAACAAATCTTTCGGATAATATGCATTATACTCCGAACCGTAAGTTTCAGGACGTTCATTTAAGGTATAAAACAGTTGCGCCACACGTTTGGCTGTCTTGAAATCATCAATTCCGGCTTCTGCCATTTCATAAGAAAGTTGCTTGCTGTCAAGTCCAATAGTATGCCCATTCCATGTTTCAGGATCTTGTGCCGCAAATTCTTGCTGCTTTTCTTTTGCAAAAGAGAGACATGCACGCATGCACATATCGCGACGGGCAACAAAATCCCGTGCATCTTGAAAATCTGCAAAAGTTTCGGCATTTTTTGCTTCTAATCTATTTAACAAAGAACCGATATTTTCTTTTTCCGGATTTCCTATGTTTTCGATGCACATTTCAACATAAGGAAGTTCTTTTGTTTTAACGCAATCGCTTACTAAATTCGGATACTTTTTTGCATTTTTGACCAACCACACCTGAACAGACTTGGAAATGTCTCCATATTTTTTACCATTTTTAAGAATATTATCTTTGATGGTATTCATAATTTCATTGTTTTCTTTATCTAAAACAATATTTTTCAGTTTTAAATCTTTTTCATTAAAATCATATGAAGCTTTTGCATATTCATCTTCATAAATCTTGGCAAAGGCATCAAAATTTTCTTTTGAGATGCCTTTTAAACTAGGAATAAGCGAATGGTCTTTTAAGGCAACTTGCTGTGTAAATTCTGAATTATATAGATCTCGATTCTGATAAAAATATGATGAGTCTTCTGTTGCAATACGCTCAAGAGCTGGTTTTAATTCATTTTTATAATCCCAATTAACTTTTTTAGCAATACCTACAACATCATCACAGAAGCTTTTAGGAAGATTGGTATTCTGGGATGCAACTGCATTGCAACATTTAATTAAATCATCAATGTCTCCCACAAACACATTCATTTTCATGGTTGCATTAACGTGAGCAAAATATTTATCCCACAATTTTGGCTCTTTAATAACACAATCAGCCATAAGCTTTTGCAATGTTTTTTCTTTGTTGGCAGCAAGCGATTCATGTAGATCGCCTGCGCGTATACTAGACTCCGGTTTATATGTTTTATCAAGATGCAATTCATACCCCGGATTATTGGTAAAATCACTTTTTTTTCTAAAAATCTCAAACAGTCTTGAAGGTTCTGTTTTTCCATCATTCATAGCTTTAAGTAGGACAGATGAGATATCTGGAATATCGCGATACTCATTTTTCCACCATTCAAGATATGTTGGTTTATTTTTTTTATCCCCACTGACATAACCATCATTTATTGTGCCATGATCTACAATATCAATGAGTGAAAAACCTCCATTTTCAAGATAATTTAACATCAGTTCTAATGCTTTATCATTACAGCAAGATGCATGACTCATAATGCTACAGACCACTGAACCGTGCATAAAACCATCTATTTGCATTGCATGTTGCACAATTTCAAAAGCTTTATCCGGATTTGCTTTTATCAATTTATGAATAATAGATTCTCCGACATCCTCTTTATCCCTCGGCCACTGGTTGGGCCAACTGCTGATAGGTTGGTCTAGAAGTGGTAAATTCCATGTTTTTTCCCAATATTTTACAGCTTCACTCATTGTTTTGTCCTTTCTAAAAAGTTTTATACTATTTTGTCTAATTGTAACAAAACCAACGTTTATCTACATTAGCATTAAAAGAAATAGCAAAATTTTAAGTGATTGAATTTTCAGGATAAAAAATTTTAAAGAATGACAAAAAAGATGTTGACTTTAAACGTTCCTTTAAATCAATCACTTTTTTAATGTATTTCAGAAGCATAAAACTTCTGCAAATACTTATTTTATAAGGCTTATACAGAATAGACAAATTTCAAATCAGCAATATTTCTCAGATGAAAAATAAGATCAAAAAATGTACCGACAAAATCAGGAATAAGCCCTTATTGTTTATAAGGTTTGCCGCTGTTTGTGATTTTATGTGTTATTGTATATTCATCCAAATCCCAAAAAGCATACAAAATACAGGTCGGCGCATCAGAGCAAAAATCGTGGCATAAACTTAAAATATCCGAATTTGTCATTGTCGCTAAGCAGTTTCCTGTGTTGCAATTTTGACCGGCAAATGCCTTTCGAACACGGTTGTTTCCAGATTCATCAACTTTTTCGGCCTGCATCACTTCCACTATATCCAAATCATCTGCAAAACTTTTAAAAACGTTAATATAATTTAGGCAAACTTGAACTCTGAAATCGGATTGTGGTAAATAAATGCAGTAAGCTGTAAAGTCATTTAATGGATGCTCAAACCAAACTTCATTTTGCAATGAATCGTAAAAACGCGTACCCTCACCAACTGTCCTTATATCTTCCTTTAATGCACCCAAAGCTTTTAATTCCGATATCAGACTGAAGCTTGCGTCTTTTAATTTATCACTGTTATAAATAACCGTAGACAGCAAATAGCCCACTTCTTCGGCATTTTTGTTGAGTTTATGTTGCATCATGGCTTTATTATAGCCGGCTAAAGCCCCGGCACTCAAAACGCCGATGATAGCTAAAACACCAAGTATTTCGACCATACTGCGACCTTTACTATTCGTTATCCCTTGTTTTTGCTTTGCAAAAACGTTAAAAGATTCTCTGATTATTTTATAATTTTTCATGTTTCCTCTTTTAATTAGCTTGTTAAAAAAAAATCCATCTTGAACAACACAAAATGGAGGAGCTAAGAAACTGTAAGAACGCAGTCAGGCTTATTTGAAAATCTTATTCGCCTACTCCCCCTTTCGGTGGAGTTCGTTCTTAAGGTGTTTCTTAGACACCGCAACCATTTTGGTTACATTTATTATTATCACACAAACAAAGTGAAAAGTAAAGAAAAAATTGAAACAAAAAAACCTTTAAAAATCCGTTGCATTTTTTTTAGATTGCGAGTAAAGTAAGGCAAATTTTGAGGAATATTAAAAGATATGTTTAAGTTTTTTTCTGCCATCATCAGCGCCTCGCTATTCTTTTTGATTTTAGTGCTGATCGGTATCACAATTTTTTTCGGACAAATGAACGCCTCTTTGCCTGATTATAAACAGCTTGCAAAATATGAGCCGCCGGTCACGACGCGTCTTTTTGCGGGTGACGGTCAGCTTTTGATGGAGTATGCGAGCGAAAAACGCATTTTCGTGCCGATTGATAAAATTCCTGATCGTGTTAAAAATGCCTTTATCGCCGCTGAGGACAAACATTTTTATACACATGGCGGTATTGATTATGTCGGCATTGTCCGCGCTGTTTTAAACAACCTCAAAAATTTAGGAAAAGGCAGGAGGCCGGCTGGTGCGTCGACCATTACCCAACAAGTGGCAAAAAACTTTTTGCTCTCATCTGAGGTATCGTATGTGCGCAAAATCAAAGAAGCAATGCTTGCAAATCGTATGAACAAGGCTTTCACAAAAGACCACATTTTAGAGCTTTATTTAAATGAAATTTATCTCGGCAACCGCGCTTATGGCGTGGCCGCCGCCGCACTCAACTATTTTGACAAAGCCTTAGATGAGCTTGAAATTGAAGAAGTTGCTTATTTGGCAGCCCTTCCCAAAGGACCGAACAACTATCACCCCATCAAAAAATATGACGCAGCCATTGCACGGCGCAACTGGGTGATTTCGCGCATGAACGAAGACGGCTATATTTCAGATGAAGAAGCCAAAGCGGCACAAGAAAAGCCTCTGAAAGTCGTTGAACGTCAGTCAGGTTTCTTAAAAGACGCGGAATATTACAGCGAGGAAGTCCGCCGCGCAATTTCACACAACTTAGGTGACGATGCTTTATACGAAGGCGGTTTGATTGTTCGAACAACGATTGACCCGAAAATTCAATCCATCGCCACGGCCGCTTTCAGAAAAGGTCTGCTTGACTACGATTTAAGGCACGGATGGCGCGGTGCCGAAAAAAATATTTCCCTTGAAGGAGATTATCTTGAAACCTTGAAAAAAACAAATTTAACAAAAGGTGCAGAACTTTCATGGAAAAAGGCTGTCGTTGTTGAAACAAATAAAGATAAAGCGCAAATCGAGCTTGAAAACGGCACCAAAGGCACCATCGCCCTCAAAGATATTGCATGGGCAAAACCCGCACTTAAAAATAAGTATGTCGGCGAAACACCGAAAGATGTTTCCAAAGTCTTAAAACAAGGCGATGTGATTTATGTTGAGAAGCGCGAAGAAGGCGATTCTTACGGATTGCGTCAAATCCCTGATGTTGAAGGCGGTATGGCCGTGATTGACCCGAACACGGGCAAAGTTTTGGCGCTTGTCGGAGGGTTTTCGTTTGAAAAATCGCAATTTAACCGTGCAACACAAGCTTACCGCCAAACAGGCTCATCGTTCAAACCTTTTGTTTATCTCACCGCGCTTGAAATGGGCTATTCTCCGAATGATCTGATTTTAGATGCCCCGTTTGTTTTAGATCAAGGTGTCGGACTGCCGAAATGGAAACCTGTGAACTACTCTAAAAAGTTTTATGGTTTGATGACATTGCGCCAAGGTATTGAGCAGTCTAAAAACCTGATGACCGTCCGTTTGGCGCAAGATATCGGCATGGACAAAGTTGCCGATATGACCAAGCGCGTTGGTATCAATGACAATCTGCCGCAATATTTATCATCGTCGTTAGGCGCCGCTGCCGCACGTGTTTTGGATATGACAGCCGCTTATGCCATCATCGCGGGCGGCGGCAAAAAAGTCAGTCCTTATTTGATTGAGCGTATTCAAGACAGAACCGGCAAAACAATTTATAAGCATGACACTTATGATTGTGTCGATTGCAACGCTGCCCGTTTTGAAAATCAAAACCCGCCTGCCCACCCCGATACGCGCGAACAAATTGTTGATGAGCTTTCGGCTTATCAGATGATTTCCATTTTAGAGGGGGTGACCATCAGAGGAACCGGCGCAAGATTGCGCGCTTTGAACAGGCATTTAGCCGGCAAAACAGGCACAACAAATGACAATAAAGACGCTTGGTTTATCGGTTTTTCACCAAACTTAGTCGCCGGTGTTTATGTCGGCTATGATGAACCGGTGAGCCTCGGCAAAGTTGAAACAGGTGCTTCTGCCGCATTGCCTGTTTTTTATGATTTCATGCAAAATGCCTTAAAAGATGTGCCTGATTCAAACTTCAGAATGCCTCAAGGCATCAAACTTGTTCGGATTAATCCGAAAACGGGCAAACTCTCACAGCTTGGTGATGAAACCGTGATTATTGAAGCCATCAAGCCTGATTACAGTTTTGACAGCTCAAAACAGCGCACAATTGGTTATGACGGAAATGAGGTTATATTAGATACCGAAAACGACACAGGTCTTCAGGTCGGCGGTGAATATTAAGGAGCAAAAAAATGCGTGCGGAAATATATAATATCTCTCAAGAAATTCAGCAAACTTTAGATTTGCTGAGGAGGTTTCTTTGACTATGATAATGCCCTTTTGCGTTTGGAAGAACTAAACGCCTTAACCGAAGATTCGAAGCTCTGGGATAATCCTGAAAAAGCGCAAAAGTTGATGAGCGAAAAAACAAACTTGGAAAATGCGCTTCAAACATACCAAAGAATGAATCAAGCGCTCAAAGATAATGTCGAAATGGCAGAGCTTTACGAAAATGAGGAAGAAATGTTTCAGGCTGTTTTAACAGAACTTGAAACACTTAAAAAAGAAGCCGAACATCAAAAACTTGAAGCCATGCTCTCGGGCGAAGCCGATCATAATGATGCTTATATGGAAATCCACGCCGGAAGCGGCGGCACGGAAGCGCAGGATTGTGCAGAAATGCTGCTACGCATGTATACCAGATGGGCAGAAAAGCATCATTATAAAACAGAATACGAAGAAGAAACAATCGGAGACGTGGCAGGCATTAAATCGGTCACCATCAAAATTATCGGCTACAATGCTTACGGGTGGCTCAAGTCCGAAAGCGGTGTTCACAGGTTGGTGCGCATATCTCCTTTTGACAGCAACGCTCGCCGTCACACGAGTTTTGCCTCTGTCAATGTTTATCCCGTTATTGATGATGAAATTGAAATCAACATCAATGAATCCGATTGCCGAATTGATACATATCGAGCGTCTGGTGCCGGCGGTCAACACATCAATAAAACCGATTCGGCCGTTCGTATTACCCATATTCCGACGGGAATTGTTGTTCAAAGCCAGAGCCAACGTTCGCAATTTCAAAACAGAGATACGGCTTGGAAAATGCTCAAAGCAAGGCTTTATGAAATGGAGCTGAAAAAACGCGCCGATGCAGCTGCCGTTGAACGTGAAAATCAGGGCGATAACGGCTGGGGATATCAAATCAGATCTTATGTTTTGCAACCCTATCGCTTGGTAAAAGACCTGCGCACAAATGTTGAAACATCTGATGACAAAGCTGTTTTAGATGGCGACATTGATCTTTTCTTATCGGCTTATTTAGCATATTTGGGAGAAGCAAAAAACTGAGATGAGAAGAAGCTATTTCATTCGCAAATTTGCTGATTATTTCGGGGTAGCGTTGCTTCTTTCCCTTCTTATTTTTTTGTGGCTTTTATATCACGGGCCGCTTGCCGTACCTTTCCTAAAACCTTACATCATAGAAGCCTTAAACTCCAAACAAAACGAATATACAATGAACATCGGCGAGGTAAACCTTGAGCTTGTTCGCTCTATTCAACCGCTCAAAGTGATTGCTAAAGATGTGACCTTACGCAAAAATGACGGCAATTTATCCGTTAAAACGCCGAAACTTTTCCTGTCTTTTAGTGTGCGAGCCCTCTTAAACGGTGTGATTGCACCGAGCAAAATCATCATCAAAAAACCAACTCTTTCCATTTTCACTACTTACGGTGTTGAAAAGGACAAAGAAAATGAAATCAATCAAAAAAAGCTGGAAGTTTATTTTGATTGGTTTGAAGGCTTTTTAGAGCGTTTCAATTCGCCTCAAAAAATATATCCGGAAAGCTACATCAATGATATTGCGATTCAAAATGCCAACATTGAGTTTCATGAAGTTGATTTAGGGCGAAAATGGCAATTTTCAAATGCCAATTTAAGGTTTAACCGCAATTTTACAAACCTTGATTTGTCAGCCGGCGGTGTTGTGGATTTGGAAGAACGTATGGCCACTATCAACGCGGCTATCAAATTCAACCCCATTCAACAAAAACTCACGCTTCAGGCCGGTTTTGCCGATGTTGTTGTTTCGGATTTCATCAAAGAAATCGGCGGAGGCATATCAAGCATAGATGTGCCGATTGAAGGAAATATCAAAGCAGACATCAATTTTGCCGAACTTTTGGAGAATGTGAACCATTTGGCGGAAAGCTTCGACAGCGCCATTGAACACATCGATTTTAATCTCAAGGGCTCTGCCGGCAAGGTCGAATTTGAACATAACGAACATTTCGATTATCCGATTGATGCTTTTGCGTTTGAAGGCGAAGTCAGCAGCGGCTTAGATTCCGTTAAACTCAAAAAAGCCGAGCTGAAAACAGGTGATCAAAAAGTTGAGCTGGAGTTCAGCTCATCAGGCTATCAAAAATATTTTCTTGAGAAATCGCTTGACAATTTAAACATCAACTTCAAAGCCAAAGTCGACAAACTGAAAATGGATGATTTGGCACGTTTTTGGCCGCGTTACTTTGCCGAGCCTGCATGGCAATGGTGCAAAGAAAGTTTATATGGCGGACAATATCAAAACGCTGATTTTGAATTTGAATGGGGGTATAATCAAAAACAAAAAGCTCTTGAATTGCTGAAATTGAAAGGAACTGCCGAAATCAGCGACGGAACAGTCTATTATTTAGAGGGCATGCCGGAGGTCACAAACGTTTACGGCACAGCAAATTTTGACATCGGCACAATCGATATTGAACTTGATAAGGGACTTTCCGGCGGCATTATGCTGGACAGCGGCCATGTGCGGCTTTATGATTTGGATCAAGAAAGAAATTATATCGACATTAAAATCACCGGTGATACCGATATTCCATCTGCTTTGAAATATATCAACAATCCTCCCCTTGAATTCACAAAAGATTTAGGCATTGATACAAGCAAAATTGACGGTAACGTGAATATCGATTTGGGCTTGAATTTTGAATTATACCAAGACCTTCAGCCTGAAGATATTAAAGTTGATGTTAATGCGGTTCTTTCGGATGTTGTCTTTAAAAACGCAATGAACGATAAAAATCTCACGGCAAAAAAAGCGCTCTTAAAAGTCACGCAAAAAGGGTTTATGGCATCAGGGAACGCTTTGTTTGACAGCATTCCGGTTTATTTTGAATTTGAGCAAGCCTTTAGCAATAAAAACTACCAAAGCAAAGGAAATTTCAAGTTCCGTTTTGATGAAAATGTCAAACAAAAACTCGGTATCAATCATAACCTGCTCTCCGCACCGTATCTGAACGGTTTTGCCGACATTGCGGCTGATTTAACCATTTTCAATAATAACAAAGCCTCAATCAATCTTTTGGCTGACATAAAAAATATGGAGATTGATTACAGTTTCTTAGGTTTTAGCAAAGACATCGGGGAGAGCGGACAAATTCAAACAAAATTGGAATTTTCTGGCAATAAATTAAAAAATGTACCTTCCTTTGTTTTGAGCAAAGATGATTTCAGCTTAAACGGCAATATCAAACTCTCGGCAAACAGTGACATCAGTGAAATTAATATTGAAAATATTCAAGGTCCTAAAACATCAGCAAGCGCAAAAATCGAGTTTTCTTATCAGCCGAAATACAGTGTCAAAATCAACGCCAACGGCAACAGCTATGATTTGACAGAGCTTTTTGCAAAGCGTGAAAAAGATGCCAAAGAAGAAGCCAAGAAAAATCACACGGATCAGATTGATGACGATTTGGAAGATGTGCCTGACACGGAAATATTTATTTCCGTGAATAACTTATGGACAAACCCAGACACCCCGATTAAAAATTTTATCGGAAGTGCAACTTTGAAAAACGGTATCGGCATTCATGAAATGCATATCGCCGGCAACCACGGCTCGGATAAATCAATCAAACTCAACCTTGATTATACCCCGCGCAAAAACGGCGAATATTTCTTAAACATTGAAAGCAACAATGCCGGAAGCACGTTGCGTGTTTTAAGGCTCTATGAAAATATGACGGGCGGTATTTTAAAAATTGAAGCCAAAAAAGGAAAAGATAAAAAAATGATCGGTCACGCCAAAATCAGAGATTTCAAAATTCATAACACACCTTTGATGGCAAAACTTTTAACCGTCGCATCTTTAAGCGGTATGCTTGATATGCTCAAAGGCGACGGACTTGTGTTTTCACACTTTGATGCTCCGTTCACCTACGAACATAAGACCCTCAAGATCACCGATGCCAAAATGTTCGGTAATGTCATCGGTTTCACCTCAGAAGGAACAGTGAACAGAACAACATCGGACATTGATATCAAAGGCATTGTTTCACCTGCCTACAGCTTAAATTCAATGGTTGGGAAAATTCCTTTTATCGGCAAGGTTTTAGCAGGCAGTGACGGCACAATTTTCGCCTTTGATTATGCTATTTCAAACACAATTGATGATCCGAAAATCAGCATCAACCCGCTTTCAATTTTGAGTCCGAACTCTGTCAAAGATTTGTTCAAAGAGGAATAAAGATGAAAATCGGTGTTGATTATCATGGCGTGATTAACGCTCAGCCGGATTTTTTCAGGCGCTTTAACGAACTCGCTTTAGAAAAAGGTTTTGAGCTTGTTGTTTTAAGCGGCGGCAGCAAAAAAGACGTTGAAACATTTCTTCTTAAAAACAAAATCCCCTATACTTCCGTCTTTTCCATTTTAGATGATTTTAATGCTAAAAATATGGTCACTTTTTATGAAGACGGCTCATTTTTTGTGCCGAATGAAATTTGGAACAAATCCAAAGCAAAATATTGTCTGGAACATCATGTTGACGTTCATATCGACGATTCGATGCTTTACGGAAGTTATTTTCAAACCCCTTTTTGCCTTTATGCGCCAACACAAGAAAAATGCAATTTGCTCAAAACAAATATCCGCGTTGACTTTAATCAGGCGCCTGAATGTGTTTTAGATGATTTGATAAAGCTGATCAGTTCAAAGCATAAGGCTTAATTTTATTTGAAAAGAGCTCCAAAGCCGGAATTTTAATATCTTTCACCTGATTTAACTTCTCTTTGACAATGCGACATGTGCCATATAAGACAGCACTTGCGGAATGAACGGGCATCAAATCTTCAAACTCAAAATATTCGCCCTGGTTGAGTTCCAAAATTTCACCTTTGAAACCCTGCTCAGATTGCAAATAGCTGTTTCCTTTATCATCGGTTAAGCTCAAGTCTTTACCCAAAATTTGGATTTTATCGTTCGAGTTGTTTTCAATACGCATATAATAGCCGCATAAATCGCCATCATCTTCGTGCAAAGCTTGGCAGGCCGAAATAACAATATTGTCCGTATCAAGTGTCACAAAATCAGGCTCAAACATTTTAAGAAAAAATCCTTTATTGTTTTTTCTTAACTATTGATGAACTTTTTCAGATTCGCAAGCACTGCCTTTTGTTGTTCACAAACTTATGCACAAGTATTTATCGAAGTCAAATATTTTTTAAGATTTTAATTTTTCTTCGGCCATTTTGAGGGCTTCGGGGGTGCCGACGTGGTAAAATGTGCTTGTGTTGACAACATATCCCAATCGGCCGTTTTCTTGTGCTTTATCAAACAATTTGACAGAAGAAAATTTGATATCTTCAATGTTCTTAAATACACTCTTTTTGATGATGTAAATACCGGCAAACATATAAGGATAGCCCTCATCTTTATGTGTGTTGCGCTTTAATTTGCCGTTTATAATGCGGTAATCACCATTTCCCTTATCACCGCAAATGTTGTTTATATCTTGCAAAAGCAGCAAAATATCATATTTATTTTCATCCCATGCGTCCATCATGCGCCACATCGCGGGCTTTATCGTTTCTTCTTCAAAAAAGACATCACTGTTGCATACAAAAAAAGCATCATTTTTGAAATATTTTAAGGCGTTTTTAATACCGCCGCCCGTTTCTAAAGCTTCCGTTTCAACAGAATAGGTAATGAGAAAATCAGGATGATGCGAACTGATGTGTTCTTTGAGCATTTCGCCCTGATAGCAAAGGTTGACGACAACATCTTTGATGCCTGCGTTTTTCACGCGATCAAAATTATAGTCAATCAGTGCCTTGGAACCGACTTCAATCAAAGGTTTGGGCTTATTGTTTGTGAGCTCACGCATACGAACACCGCGACCGGCAGCAAGGATCATCGCCTCTGTAACGGGTTTTCTTTGCGGAATGATACGTTTTTGAGGTGGCAAAACTTTATCAACCCAAGCTTTGATTTTTTCAAATTTCGGATATTGCAATGTTTTTTCAAGCATTTGCCATAAATGAGGCACAAACGTTAAGTATTGCGGTTTGCCGTTAACATACCCCAAAATGGTAAATCTGCCTAAAACACGCATGTGGCGAAACATCGAAAAAAAAGCATACGAATCGTCAAAATCTTCTTTTTTGATGTTTGTCAGAGAATCGAAAAAGACTTGCTTCATTTTTTCTTGAATATCTGCGCGAACATCTCGGCGTGCATCTTCTAAAAGGCTCATAATGTCATAGGTCAAAGGTCCCCACATAGCATCTTGAAAGTCAATAACGGCACATTCTTCTTTGCATTCGGTGAGCATAATGTTATCAACGTGATAATCCCACAAAACCATTTTATTTGGTACCTTAAAAGCAAGATCGGCAAGAGGGGTGATTAAGTCAATAAATTCTTGCCTTTCATCTTCTGTAAGCTGAGAGCCTTTTGACATTGGAATATACCAATCTGCAAAAAAGCAAATATCATTGACAATTCGCTCTTTTGTTAAATCCTTGCAACATTTCGGGCGCTCGTTGATATGCGCAATCTTAATTAAAGCATCTGTGCCGAGCTGATATAAAAATGCTTCATCAACGCCTTTTTGCAAAAGGTGTGTGAAGGTATCATCGCCCAAATCTTCAATGAGTAAAAAGCCATGTTCAAAATCTTTAATAAAAACTTCGGGGACGTGCAATCCGTGATTGATGAGAAAAACAGAAAGCTCCGTAAATTCGGGCAGTCTGTTGCGTTTCAATTCATCGTCCATTAAAACAAGGGTTTTGCCGTTTTTCAAAACAATGCGGAAATATTTGCGTGTGGAAGCATCTACTCTCAAGGGTAAAATTTCTTGATAAACGATGTTGTTTTTTTCTAAAAATGTTATTCTTTCAATATTTCTTAAATCTTTTGGCATAGAATCGTCTCCATATCAGCAGTGATACCAACCATGATAGGCTGATTTTTTTAAAAGACATTTAATGGAAAAATAAAAATGATAAAATATGCAGTTTTTGATTGGGACGGAACACTTGCCGATACTTATCCGGTGATTACGGGTGCTTATGATTATGCATTCCGAAAAATGAATATACCCGCTATTTCCGTTGAAGAAGTTAAGAAAGTTACGAGCTCAAAACAAAATAAAGATATATTCAGTTTTTTGTTTCATGAACATGCAAGTAAAGCAAGACAAGCCTATTATACATATATTGAAAAATACCATACAAAAAATTTAAAAGCTATTGACGGTGCAAAAGAACTTTTGGATTTTTGTTTGCAAAATAACATCACCTCTTTGCTTATCACAAATAAAAAAACAAAATATATTATGGAAGAACTCAAAGTTTTAGGGTTTGAAAAATATTTTTCAAAGGTTGTGGCTGCCGGTGAATATGCGCAAGATAAACCTCACCAAACGGCGTGTCATGCACTTTTCGACGGGCACTTGCCCTTATCTTCCGAAGTTGTGGTCATTGGCGACGGCAAGGCAGATTTGGAAGTTGCAAAATGTTATGGGGCATGCTCGATTATTTATCAAAACAAAGTCAAAGGTGATTACAATATCACACGCTTAACTCAAGCCATCGACATTATTAAAGGAAAATAAAATGCAAGCAAAAAATCAAGTTGTTTTATATGGAAGGCACGCTGTCTTTTCTGCGTTGAAAAATCCAAAGCGCAAGGTGCTCAAAATTCTTGTTTCACACGAAAATGAAGCGGAATTTAGGCGCGAATTTCAAAATTTGCCTTATCAATCGGCGTCAAAAAAAGAAATTGAAAAACTTGCGGGACAAAACGCCGTTCATCAGGGATATGCACTTTTGACATATCCTTTAGAACAGATGTTTTTAGAAGATTTGATTAGTGAAACGGCAGACAAACAAAAATGTCATGTGCTGATTTTAGACCAAGTGACCGATCCGCAAAATATCGGAGCAATTATGCGCTCGGCAGCGGCTTTTAACACGACAGCCATCATTGTACAAGATAAAAATGCGCCACAAGAAAGCGGTGCGATGGCAAAGGCTTCCGCCGGCACGATAGAATTTATGCCGATGGTGCGTGTGACGAATCTCTCGCGTGCAATTGAAGCCTTAAAAAAAGCCGATTTTTGGATCGTCGGGATGGATGGCTATGCCAAACAAAAGCTTGAAGATGTTGATAAAAACGCAAAACTTGCCGTGATTATGGGTTCGGAAGGCTCCGGAATGCGGCGATTGATAGAAGAATCGTGCGACATAAAGGTCAGACTTCCGATGAATGAAAGGGTTGAAAGCCTGAATGTGTCTGTGGCGGCGGGAATTGTGCTGTATGAGCTCAATAAAACCCATTGATTGTATTTTCTATTTATATCTTATCTTAAACGTATTTCCCGCCGGTTTTGAAACCTTCTCTGCTTCTTCGACGGTGTAAATGCGCTTTCTTTCGTAGTTTCCTGTTAAGAAATCATCAAGCGAGTGATAAAATCTGCCATCGACAATAAAGGAGGCGTTTTGTTTACTTGCAGATAGCATTTCTTCACACTGAGATTGATTTTCACAAGATTTTTTATTTGCAAACAAATCAAGCGTTGCATAATATTTGCCACCGACTTCAAAGGATTTTCCTTGTGATGCGGCATCTAAAATATCTTGGCAGTTTTGCGCATTGTCACAAGAGGCGCCATGTGTCATCAAATCCGCCGTTGCATAAAATTTATCGCCGATTTGATAAAATCCGTTATCGTCCTTGGTGTAGGTTTGAATATTTCCCTTATAACCGAAAAGAGTCCCCCCTTGACAAACTGTTTCTGAAGCACAAAAAATTGGTGCTTTAACTTCATTAAAAGCGCCATATCCGATATATGTCACCGAATCCGGAATAATAAGTGAAGTTAAAGGCGTACCCTGAAAAGTCCAATCTTTAATACTTGTTACAGAATTTGGAATGGTAAGGGTATTTACTGACATAAGTGAAAAAGCATCGCTTCCTATTTCTGAAATCCCGTGTGAAATAATTGTTCCATCGTCATTTTTGATGTCATCGGCAATTTGAATTGATTCAATTTTATATTTTTTCCAAGGTGCCTTGTATTCATCACAGCAGTTGTAGCTATCCATCTTAGATACCTGAGATGTATCTGTCGGATAAAGAAATAATTTGTGATTATTATCAATACTCCAAGAACAATTTTCGCCACAAATTCCGCAATATTCAATTCCCGTTTCACAATTAGTATCTTCAGCTCTTACGCTAGTTGCATTAAAACTTGTGATTAAGGCTAAAATTAAAATTATTTTTTCCATAGTTTAAACTCCCTTTTTATAATCATTAATAAAAAACACCGCCTCATCAAGGCGGTCGGAGAGTTCGAAAATCATGATATGTGAAATGACTCCGATAGCCTTTAGATTAAAATCTTGAACATTCGCCATCGGCTCCCCGACTTTCATTCGGGGATAATGTGTGTTATTTAAAAAAAAGAGACCCACGCGTAAAACGCGTGGTTCTTCATATGCGGCTATAAGCCTTTACCACTGGCGCCCCCTGAACGGGGCACTCAAATATCTGCCAGACGCAATTTGTTACTACTTACCCGTAAACGGGTCGTTTAAGTCC
>JAFVFH010000030.1 GCA_017475525.1 Alphaproteobacteria bacterium
TAATCTTGCCGATGCGCTCGGACTTACCTTTCAGCAAATTCAAAAATATGAAAAAGGCTCCAACCGTGTCGGTGCAAGTAATCTTTGGGATATGGCTCAAGTGTTAGGCGTACCGATTGATTTTTTCTTTTCCGATATGCCTCTTGAAATTCAAATTGAAAGCCCGCGTGCCCAAAGAGGCAAAAAAATTTCTTTGGCAATGCCCTCTTCAGACCCAATGATTTCTTCCGAAGCTTTAGAACTCGTTTGCGCTTATTTTACCTTGAAAAAATATTACCCGCAAGCCGCCGAACATTTACGTCTTGCCTTCATTCAATTTAATAAAGCACCTTGTTTGGCAAGATAAAAAACTGCCGGAGAACAGGTTAAATAGAGTAGAAATAAACTATTATATGTTTTTTGTAAAACCGCGGAGAATGAGCTAAATAATAAGACACTTGGGCTAAGCGCGAAGGCAGTAGTACATTTTGGTACATAACCGAGCGCGAAGGAGGGCGTCTTATTATTTAGCCATTACTTTAAGAGCTTATTATTCTTCAGGCTCACCATCGGAACCATCTTCTTTGGGCGCACTTGCCATAATATCAGGCAAAGTGCCGATGGCTTTTTTACGTTTGAGCTTATTCACAAACTTGATTGAGCGTTGAGCGTCCCATTTTTTCTTACCTTCTTCATGTTGGAAGATTTGCTTATAAACCTCAATAGCCTGATCAAATTCCGAAAGCTTTGTCAGACAGGATGCCAACCCGTCATACATTTTGTGATGATATCTTCCGCCAACAAAAGTTTGCGCTTTTTTATAGCATTTTAAGGCATCTTTAAACTTAAACATTTTTTGATAAACAAAGCCGATAGAAATCCAAGCTTGAATTTCCGAGCTGTTGATATTCAAAATTTTGGTAAAACATTTCAAAGCGGCATCATTATCGCCCATCAGCTGATAGGTCACACCGATACCGTTCCAAGCTTTTACATTGGTTTTATCGTTTGCCAAAACCTTTTTGAAAAACGATATAGAGCGGTCATATTGTTTGAGCTTTTGAAGCGTCACGGCAATACTAAGCAAGGTCTGCGCATGTTTCGGGTCAATTTTCATGGCCTGCTCCAAAACATCAAGAGCCTCCTTAAACAAGAACATATGCTGTAAAGCAATCGCCTTACCGTTCAAGGCCTCAAGCGATGTTTCGTCAGCCTTATACGCTGCGTCAAAACACTCGATAGCTTCTTTGTAAAGCCCGCGCATACTCAGCGTCACGCCCTTGTTGTTTAAAACTTCTACCGATTTAGGGTTAATTGCCAAAGCCTTGTCAAAGCAGTCTACAGCCTCGGTATATTTGCTCATTTTCTGATAAGCAAACCCCTTAGAGTTAATCGCTTTCCAAGAATCCGGCTGTTCTCTGATAGCGACATCAAATTGTTCAATAGCTTCGCGGTACATTCCGCTGTCTAAAAGTTCTTGCCCTCTTTTATAGGCATTATTTTCATTTACATTGACCATTTTCTTCTCTTATATCTAGATGTTTTCCAAAATAATTAGACTCGAAATTTACGTCTTTTTATATCAAAAGTCAAGTCTTATTCTTTCATCTTGAGCTTAAAATTTATTTTTTTTGCAATCATCTACATTTGTGCTTGAACATATTTTTTGACGTCTGCCATATCATCAAACACACCATCAACGCCAAGCTCTCTGATTGCATCAAAATATGCTTTATTATCTGGCAAAGCATATTTTGTGAACGCCACGGGCGTGCAACCGGCCGCAAGAGCGGCTTTCAGTCCGGCAACAGAATCTTCAACAACAATCGCATCGCTCGGTTTTTCGCCCATTTTCGCACAAGCATATAAAAACAGGTCAGGCTCCGGTTTTCCTTTTTCAACCTGATCAACCGTAAACACGTTTGAATCCGAAAAATATTTTTCAATACCTGTCACTTTGATTTTAGCAAATATTTTTTCTCTTAGCGTACCGGTTGCAATACATTGTTTGATATTTTTGAATTGAAAAATATCAACAATCCCGTCGGTCGGTTCAAACCCTTTTGAGAGCATCACATCCCAATCCATTTTTTTATTCTTTGCCCAAAACGCATCTGAAGTCACAATCCCCATCTGATTTAAGACTTCACGCTTGCTCCTGTCACTGATGCCGAGCAAATGCTGATAAACGGTTTGAATATCCCAGTTCACTCCGTAATCTTCGTTTAATGTCACCATTCGGTTATAGAGCCAAATTTTTTCGGTATCCGCAACAACACCATCGAAGTCCCAAATTATTAATTTCTTTTTCATTTTTTTACCCTTAAAAATTGAGCCCGTATAAAGCTCACAGAAAGCCTTTTCGAACAATTTATGATACAAACCTTAAAAAAACATAAAACCCCTCTCACGAGTCATTAAAAACGCCTTTTCTTCATTTGACCCCTTGCTCTGTTCTTCATCATGCCATTACTTATCTGAAAATGTTTATATTAAAAAAATTTGTATTTTTTAACATAAAACGACTAAATTATTGCGTAAAATAAAAAAAAGTGATGATTCTTAAAAAAAAATATGTATACTGATACGCAACGGCTTTTAACTTCATAGGAATTGAGTAATGAAATCAACTTTTCGCGAACATTACAGTCAAAAATTTCATTTTGACGTTCATCGCATGCCTTCAAAAGCGACTGATCGCTTCTCACCTCTGATTCTCTTTTTCTCTACATTTTTCGGTATCATATTTTGTATTTTGGGCGCATACTTTTTGAACATCGTGTTTTTTTCAGGAACGACCGATTTAGAGAAACACCTCACAAAATCTGCCATCAAGATGCACTCTTTTGTTTCAAGCCAAACATTCGGGCTGATTTTGCTCATCATGGGCATTTGCATCATTTTTGTTTCCGGATTTTATGCTTTTCGCTTCAAAAAAATATTTTTTGACGGTGACACTTTTATTGTCAAAGACCACCCCATCATCGGTACGCCACATAGTTTTACCGAGAAGTTATCAGCCTTTTCCGGCGTCCGCCTGCGCTTAAAATTTTGCCAATATGGTATTTTAAGTCGCAACAAATTCATTATTGAGCTTTATCACAAAGACGCAAATAAAATCATTCCTTTATACATTTCCACCAATCCTAAGAACATCAGAAGTATTTGGAAAGAATATGCTCTGAAACTCAGATTATCGCCTATTCACATTTCCGAGAAGGGCATGGTTTCGCATAACACTTCAGAGATGGATTGTTCTTTTGCAGATGTTGCAAAGAGTTGGAAATTGCCGAAGAACTTCCTACTCGAGAAGCAACATTCCCAAAATTTTGTTTGCAAACAAAAGACCGACAAAAAAATGATCAAAACCTCGCATGTTATTTTTGATTTATACAGCACTCTGAACATCTTAACCATCTTTGTTTTGAGTTTTGTTATGGCGTACGCATTTTATAATCACGCCGTCATCATCAAATATATCCCTCTCAATGCGTTGCTTGTGCTTTACGCTTTTGTCTTAACATTGATTATTTATGCCTATTTAACCTTGGTTGTTCGTGATATTTTGCTGATACACAATGGAAAGATTATTGTTTTCCGTAAAATTTTGGGTATTGCGTTTCAGGATACGATTATTCCCTTTGCGGCGTTGCGCGGCATAGACATTTTCTTAACGCCGACAACGGGGCGTTATGCGCTCAATCTCGTCACCGAACGCCGGACGACAACCGTATTCAGCAAACTCTCGCCGGAGGATTTGCGTTGGATTAAGGGCTTTTTGATTTGCGAAATGACACAAGAATAAAGCTTAAAAACATTTGATAAAAACAAAAAAAGTTATATATTAGAATAAATTCATATCAGTAAAGGAAAAAACGATGACAAAAGAACCGAAAAAAACAACAAAAAAACAACCTGCTGCAAAAAAAATCGCAGTAAAAAAACAGACACCTGAAAAGGCGCCTGTTCTAAAAACGGAAGCTTACGATGAAGCAGCGGCAGATGCTTTCATTATGGAAGTTGATGAAGAAGTCAAAAACGATAATCTTAAAGCTTTCTGGAAGAAATACGGTCTGTTTGTCACACTGTGTATGGTTTTGGTTTTGAGTGCAACCGTCAGCTATGAAACCATCAAGAACTGGCGAGAAAATCAGTTCCGTGCCAAAACGGATGCCTACATTTCCGCAAACTTTGCACCAACGAATGCGGATTCCTTGGCTGCGCTTGAAAAGATTGCCGCTTCAAACAACGGCATATACAGCGAGCTTGCCCGCATTCAAATTGCCGATCTTTTGCTTGAAGAAGGCAAAAAAGAAGATGGTTTAACCATGCTCCAAACGCTTGCCACAAATGATGAGCTCAATCCGCGCATCAGAAACCTTGCAGCCATCAAACTTGCTGCCCGCACGGTTGACACAGCGCCTCGTGCGGAGATAGAATCTTTGCTTGCCCCCGTGGTGAGTGCGGACGATTCGTGGTCTCCGATAGCGCAAGATTTTTTGGCTTTAGCCGCTCTTAAAGACGGCGATCTGGAAACGGCACGCACCATCTATCAAAACCTTCTTCAAGACGGACGCCTTTCCGAGCAATTCAAAGGTCGTATTCAGGATATGCTCACAACCATTTCTGATTAATAAACATGGGGTTGAATTGATGTTTTCAAAATCAAAATATGCATGGTTGATGTCTGCCTTTTTAGCCTTAAACGCCTGCTCCGGCAAGAAAGATACTCTTCAGGGAACGCGTGTTTCCGTGTTAGACAAACCTCAAGTATCTGCGTTGCAAAAAGAAGCCTCAAAGGCTGTTTTGCTCTCTGAGGCTCAAAACGTCACCACGTGGAGTCAAACGCTTTCAAGCGCCACCCACACAAGCAAAAACCTTTTAGCCGCGCAAAATTTGAGTGAACGTTGGTCTGCAAGCTTTGGCGAAGGTGCCGACAAACGCAATCTGCTTTTAGCCTCACCGGTGATTGTGGATGGTGTTGTGTACACACAAGATGTTGAAGGTACGGTCAGTGCGTTTGACTTAAAAAGCGGCGAAAAGATTTTCAAACAAAAGCTCAAACCGCAAAACGAAAACGATTCGTCGTCAGCCATGAACGGCTCCGGCATAGCCGCCGACACAAAAAATCTTTATGCGCTCACAGGCTTCGGCTCTGTTTTTGCGCTTGACTTAAAAGACGGCAATATCTTGTGGCGTAAAGATTTGAACATCCCCTTGCGCACAGCTCCGACTGTTGCGGGAGGCAAACTTTTTGTTCAAACAATAGACAATCGCCTTTTTTGCCTCGACACATCTGACGGCGCCGAAATTTGGACATACAGCATTTCGGCTGAAGAAACGGTTTTAGCGGGTGGTGCGGCGTCGGCGTATGACAGCTCGAAACAAATTGTTGTCACAGCTTTTTCAAACGGCGAACTTCAAGCCTTTAATGCGCAAATCGGCTATCCTTTATGGTCAAACAATCTGGTCAGCACGGGCAAATTTATTGCCGCCTCCCCGATTAACGCCGTTAAAGCCGCCCCTGTTATTGACGGCAATGTTGTTTACGCCATCGGCAACAACAACCAAATGCTTGCGGCAAATCTTGAAACGGGCGACATTATCTGGCAAAAACAAATCGGCGGAACAGCAACACCTTTTGTTGATAAAGAAGCTGTTTTCTTTGTTTCAAACAACATGGATTTAATCGCTCTCGACAAAAGCAACGGCAACATACTCTGGCAACAACCGCTTTTAGCGGACATGAGCGCCAAAGACAAAGCCGAGATATATATTTCGGGGCCTATCCTTGTCAATTCGCAACTGCTTGTTGCCACCTCATCGGGTGATGTTTTGATGTTTGATGCAAAAACCGGCGCTCAAAAGAGCGATCTTCACATCGGCGAGCCTTTGCCGTTTGGGCCGATCGGGGCAGATAAATACATTGTTTTTGTGAGCAGTGACGCAGAATTGATTGTCTATCAATAGGAAGAAAGATGAGTATAACCGTTGCAATCATCGGCCGTCCGAATGTCGGCAAATCGACGCTTCTAAACCGTTTGGCGGGGCGAAAAATAGCGCTTGTGCATGACACCCCCGGTGTCACCCGCGACCGAAAAGAAGTTTTTGCGAGCTTCCGCGACCTCGACTTGAAACTGATAGACACGGCAGGTTTTGAACAAGGCGATGAGGGCAGTATTGAAGCGCGAATGTTCAAACAAACCAAACGTGCGATTGATGAGGCGGATGTTTGCCTGTTTATGACAGACGCCCGTGCGGGTCTACACCCTTATGATGAGGTTTTTGCCTCTCTTGTCCGCCAAAGTCATAAGCCTGTGATATTGCTTGTCAACAAATGTGAAGGAAAACTTCAGGAAGACGCTGTTTTCGAGGCTTATAAGTTAGGTCTGGGTGAACCCGTTCCGTTTTCAGCGGAACACGGCCTCGGTTTAGAAGATTTATATACTCTTCTAAAGCCCTATCAAAAAGAAGATGAAAGCAAGGAAGAAGCACTCGAAGAAAAAGATGATGATAAAGAATCGTATCAATCCCGCCCGATAGATTTGGCGATTGTCGGCCGCCCGAACGTCGGTAAATCAACACTTGTGAATGCCTTTTTAGGCGATGAACGTATGCTTACGGGCTCTGAGGCCGGCATCACACGCGACGCCGTCAAAACCGAATGGTCTTTCAAGGGGCACAAAATCAACTTGGTTGACACGGCAGGCTTGCGACGCCAAAGCAAAATCATCGATTCGCTTGAAAAGATGTCTGCGGCGTCCACCAAACACGCCGCCTTTATGGCACAAGTCGTTGTTTTGGTTTTAGATGCCGATGCGGTTTTAGATAAGCAGGATTTAACCATCGCCCGACAGGTCATTGATGAAGGTCGCGCTTTAGTGATTGCGGTCAACAAATGGGATATTGCCAATCGCCAACAAACGATACAAAAACTCAATGACAAACTTGCATCATCATTAACACAAATCAGCGGTGTGCCATGCGTCACGGTCTCAGCTTTGAAAAAGGAGGGGCTTGATAAATTGATGTCTGCCGTCTTGAAGGTTTATAAGCGTTGGAACATGCGTATTCCGACCGCGCCGTTGAACAAATGGTTTGCCGACGTGCAGGAACAAAATCAACCTCCGCTCGGCAAAAACAAACGCCGAATCAAACTCAAATACATCACACAGGCCAAAACACGCCCACCGGCATTTTATATTTTTTCAAGCAATCCCGAAGGTTTGCCCGATTCGTATTTGAGATACTTGATAAATGACTTGCGTGAAACCTTTGATTTGGGCGGCGTCCCGATTCGCATGACTGTCCGCAAATCCGACAATCCTTATAAAAACAACTAACCCTCTCCCTTTGAATCCTCCCAAAAGAAAAGGGAAGGTCTGAATTGAATCCTCCCCCTCAGCGCCTTTGGCGCGAAACAGAGGGGGGAGGTATGGAGGGGGTGGCTTTATTGAATCCTCCCCCTTGCGTTCAGAATGAACGCTTCAGAGGGGGGGAGGTATGGAGGGGGTGACAACAAAAGAGCCTTTTTTCCTGTCATCCCTTGCGCTGTGCGGCGCATCAGCGCATCAAGGGATCTCAAAGTCGGCGTTGTGCCATCAGGCACACACACGCCGCTTCCGTATAAAA
>JAFVFH010000031.1 GCA_017475525.1 Alphaproteobacteria bacterium
AATTCTTAAGACCCCTGGACCTCAATTCGTTCGGAGGTGTGACTTTTAAATGTTTTTTTCTAATTCGTAGACCCCTTGACGCGCTCGGCTTTTTAAGCCTCGGCGAGGGGTGACTCTTTTGTTTGTTTTTTATATGGAAGCGGCGTATGTGCGCCGTAGGCGCGACGCTGGCTTTGAGATTCTTGGACGAGGTGACGCGAAAGCGCAAGGGATGACTTTTAAAACCGCTGAGCCTGAAAGGCGAATGCGGTGCGCCGTGCAAGGGATGACGGGAAAAGGAGGAAAGCCAGCTTAGGAAATGATGTGTAGATAAGAAATAAAATAAATTGCAAGTCAAATGAAATTGCTTAAAATAAAACCTTATGGAAGAACAAAAAGAATATAGTGTCAGCGAAATTTCGTTTGCAATCAAAAGGTGTGTGGAAAGCGCTTTTAGTTTTGTGCGCGTGAAAGGCGAAATTTTCGGCGCCAAAAGAGCCGATTCGGGTCATTGGTATTTGAGCTTAAAAGATGCTAACGCCGTTTTGGCGGCAGTCTGCTGGAAAGGTGTTGCGGCAAACTTGCCCGTTAAAATTGAAGACGGTTTGGAGGTTGTGGCAACCGGAAAAATCACCACCTTCGCCGGAAAATCAAATTATCAACTTGTGATTGAAAAGCTCGAAGTGGCAGGTGCCGGCGCGCTCTTAAAGCTGTTAGAAGAGCGAAAACAACAGTTTTTCAAAGAAGGTTTGTTTGACGCCGACCATAAAAAGCCGATTCCTTTTTTGCCCAAAGTGATTGGGGTTGTGACCTCGCCGAGCGGGGCGGTGATACGCGATATTATTCACCGCGTTAAGGACAGATTCCCCTCGCGTGTTGTTGTTTGGCCGACGGCTGTGCAGGGTGAGGGAGCAGCTTTACAGATTGCTTCTGCCATCATCGGGTTTAATGCCTTAAAAGAGGGTGGAAATATTCCAAAGCCGGATGTGCTCATTGTGGCGCGCGGTGGCGGTAGTTTGGAGGATTTATGGGCGTTTAATGAAGAAGTTGTGATACGAGCGGTTTATGAATCGGATATTCCGGTGATTTCAGCGGTTGGTCACGAAACAGACACAATGCTCATTGATTATGTCTCGGATCTTCGGGCGCCGACCCCGACAGGAGCTGCCGAATTTGCCGTTCCGGTCAAAACAGAATTGGAGGCTCAGATTAAAATGCTTGATGCAAGACGGATAAACGCATTTGCAAGATATATGAGTCTCTTAAAAGAAAGGCTTGAGGGATTAAAGCGCGGAATTCCGAATTTAAGCCAAATTCTGGCGGATTTCAGGCAACGCTTTGATGAACGAACGGAACGCTTGAAAAGCAATATGAAAATGATGCTCGATTTAAAGAAAAAAGATGTTTCGGGTATCGGGTTAAAGCCGTATTATATCCAAAACCTGATTGAAAAAAAAGAGGTTCAGGTTGAGCATTTGCGTGCAAGGCTTGAATCCGTTTCAATCGAACAGGTTTTAAGGCGCGGGTTTGCGTGGGTGACGGATAGGCATTTCAAAACAATTTATGATGCGACAAAGGCAAAAAGAGCAGGCGAGCTCAATGTGCGCTTTGTTGACGGGATTGTGAAAACGAAAGTGGCGGAGGAAAGAGATGCGTTGCAGATTGATTTGTTTGATAATGAGTAGTTTGCTTTTTGCCTTCAATGCGCATGCGGTTGAAGTTTGCGGTGACTTGAAACAAGGCGAAATTTTGCTTATCAAAGACGGGGAAAAAACATCGCTGTTGGCATTAAGGCGTGATGAAAAATCGCCTTATCGTTTCGGCAAAATCAAGTTTGATGTCAAACAAACAAAATGGGATGTGCAATCAATTAAAGGCGTTAGTCAGAGCAAGGTGACGCCTTCAAAAAAAGACGAAGCGGAAATTGCACGCGAAAGAGCCGATGTCGGCAAAGCGTTGACTTTCAAAGACAACTCACGCCATGATTGGCAAAAGGGATTTATATTGCCTGTTGAAGGTGTGATTTCGGGGCATTTCGGCAATCAACGTATTTTTAACGGTGTTTCGAAAAACCCGCATACGGGAACGGATATTGCCGCTCCCGAAGGCACAGAGGTGAAAGCCTCTTCTAGCGGCAAAGTGTTACTTGCGGGCGGAAATTATTTTTATAGCGGAAACATGGTGATTTTAGACCATGGCGACGGTTTGCAGACGATTTATGCGCACTTAAAAGAAGCAAAAGTGAAAGCAGGTGATGAGGTCAAACAAGGCGATGTCATAGGAACAGTCGGCAAAACGGGGCGCGCAACGGGGCCGCATTTGCACTGGGGAGCATCGCTTTATAATGTTCGTTTCAGGCCTCATTCGCTTTTGGATTTGAATAAAAAAAAGTGCAGGAGTTTTTAATGGCGTTGTGGCATATTATCGCCCTTGCGATTGTTCAAGGATTGACGGAGTTTTTGCCTGTTTCGTCTTCAGGGCATTTGATTTTGTTTTCGCACCTCACAAACCTCAAAGATCAGGGGGTGGGGATTGATGTGGCGCTCCATATTGGTTCGCTTATTGCTGTTGTGATTTATTTTAGGCGTGAGATGATGGAGATGATAAGAGAGCTTTTGAGTGCGAAATTAAAGCCCGATTTTTCAAAACCTTACAACAGATTGGCGTATTTGCTCATAATGGCATCGATTCCCGCATTGATTGTCGGTTTTTGTTTGCGAAATTTCGGGATGGAATTTTTGCGCCAGCCCAAAATTATCGGGTGCACGATTTTGTTTTACGGACTTGTGCTTTATTTTGCCGATAGATTTTTTAACAGTCGGCGCGATTTGAGAGATATGAATATCAAAGACGCGATACTCATCGGTTTGGCGCAATGTTTGGCGCTTGTTCCGGGGACATCGCGTTCGGGGATCACCATTACGATGGGAAGATTTTTAAAAATCAGCCGTGTGGATGCGGCAAAATTTTCGATGATGCTTTCAATCCCCGTGATTGCGGCGGCGGGGTGTTTAGAGGGGTATCGGCTTTTTGCACAAGGAAACATCAGCGAGATTTTAGCAGCGGCTGATGCTGTTTTTTACTCATTTATTGCCTCATATATCGTGATTTATCTGATTATGAAATGGCTCCAAAAATGGACTTACTTGCCGTTTGTGATTTATCGGGTGATTTTAGGGGTGCTCATTTTGACGTTTGCTTAAAACAAAAAACTGTTGACTCTGAGGTAAAAATTTTTTATCTATAAGGCATTGCTCCGGTGGCGGAATTGGTAGACGCGCATGCTTCAGGTGCATGTTGGGGGTTCCCAGTGAAAGTTCAAGTCTTTTCCGGAGCACCAAAAAATCTCCCTTTTAAGGGAGTTTTTTTGTGCTCAGAAATAAAGACAGCTTGAACTTTCACGGGTGAAAGTTTAATCGCCAGCGAAAAATATCATTTCGCCCCCCCCCTCCGTGCCCCCTCGGTCTCGCGCCAAAGGCGCTGAGGGGGGATTCAATAATTCATCGATGCCCTGAGGATTGTCTTTCAGGCAATCGAGGCATGACGCTTTTGTTTTGCTTGTTGGCAAGCTTGGGGAATGATGGGGAAGAGGAAAGGTCTTTTTTGTGAAATTTTCAGAACAGCTCTTGTTGTGTATTATGCGAAATTTGGTGCATGGCTTCTTTGATAAGCGGTACCGTGACGGCACGTTTCAAAGAAAGCGATAAGGCGTCGGCCTCTTCAACCAGTTTGATGGCATACGAAAATGAGCGTTCCATGTTTTGAACAATGTAGTTTAAAACATCTGCTGAAATCATAATACCGCGATCGGTAAACAGCTTCAAAATTAAGGCTTCAAGCATTTCATCGTCCGGTTCGGAAATCGGCACGCGCGGCACCATATTGAGCCTCGATTTCAAATCAGGCAACTTAAAATTGATACGTGCAAACGGATATAACGATGTGAACAAAATAAAGCCACCCTCATTTTGGTAGACATTAAAGAGGTGGAAGATTGCTTCTTCGTTGACTTGTGCCGTAACATTTTCGACCACAAGGCACGGATATTGCGCATGGATAAAAGCAACTTTGTTTGTTTTAATGTCGCGAGCCTGTATAAAACCGATGGGCATAGGGTGTTTTAAGTTGAGGTTAATATGATCGGCAAAAATATGCGCCAGATGGGTTTTGCCACATCCGTGCGGGCCAAAAATAAGAAGCGCAAAAAACGGCCACTTCGGCCAAAGCTCAATCGCTTTAAGCGCCGCATGGTTGCACGTTGATACCATAAAATCTTGGCGCAAATATTGGTTTTGAGGGGCAAAAATCAGAGGTAACTGCGTTTTTTGTTCGCTCATTTTGTCCCTCCGTTTAGAACCTCGGAAACTTTCTGCGTTAAATCACCTAAACTGTATGGTTTGGCAAGGAAGGTAAAGTCATCATCCGAACTCAAATCTTTGCGCGCCATTTCTTCGGAATAGCCGGAAGCGATGATGATTTTGATGTTTGGTTGCTTTTTCTTCATGATTGAGGCAAGCTCGGCGCCTGTGATGCCGGGCATGACCATATCGGTAATCATCAAATCAAACGGACCGGATTGCTCAAGTGCATTTTCGGCAGAACTTGCGCCAATCACATCAAACCCCTTTTTCTTTAAGGCGCGAAGGGCGAATGTGCGCACGGCAGTTTCGTCTTCAACAAACAAAATTTTGACTTTGGACGGGTCGGTGACAGGTTTATCTTCGAGCACGGTTTTGTTCACGTTGAGCCCGAAAACAAGCTTGGGCGCTTCTTTGGAAATTGACGTTAAAACAGGCATGACCGAACTCGTTTTATCTTCTTTGGGTTCTTCTTTATCGGCAGGTTTGACAACACGCGGAAAATAAATCTTGAAGGTGGTGCCTTTACCCCATTCACTCTCAATTTTGATGAGACCTTTTAACTGGCTGATTATGCCGTAAACAGTGGCAAGACCTAAGCCCGTGCCGGAGCCGACAACGTTTTGCTTGGTGGAGAAAAACGGATCAAAAATGCGCGATAAATTTTCTTTTTTGATGCCGGTGCCGGTATCTTTAACGCTCAAAACAATAAAATCACCGGGGGCAACGGTGTCTTCACCGAAGGGGGTCGGTTCTAAAATGGTTTCAAGATGTGTTGAAATGTGAAGCTTGCCTTTGCCGTTCATGGCGTCTTTGGCGTTGGTGCATAGGTTCATGACAACTTGGGTGAAATGAACCGGATCAATGCGGATGAAGCCTAAATCGGGCGCATGTGTGATTTCAAGGGTGATTTGTTCACCCATAATGCGCTTCAAAAATTGGCTTAAATCAGCAAGGTTTTCAACAATATCAATGTATTTCGGGTGAGAGGGTTGCTGTTTGGAATAGACCAGCAATTGACGCACAAGTGCTGCCGCACGGACGGCGCTTCGTTTGATTTCGGCCAAATCGGCAAAAGAAGGATCGCCGATTCGGTGGCGTTGCAACAACAAATCGCAATAGCCGATCATGGCGGTGAGCAAATTGTTGAAATCGTGTGCAATGCCGCCGGCAAATTGTCCCATAGCCTGCATTTTTTGCGCTTGTGCAAACTGCTGTTCGAGATTTTTGTTTTTGGTTGTGTCGGTGATAAAGAATGTGAGGCCGTCAAAGGTCGTTTTTTGCAAATATGTCAGATAGCGCGGGGCAATCGTGAGTAAAACGGGAGTGCCCGATTTAAGGGTTGTTTCAACCTCGGTTAAAATGTGCGGTTTGAAGTTTTTGGCATAGTCGGCGTAAATTTGCTCCATGCGCTTCAAATCTGATTTTTCAAAAAAATCTTGTATATGCGCGTTTTGAAGATCGTTACCTAAGAGCTCGATTGCTTTGGGATTGGGCTCTGATACGGCACCGTTTGATAAAACATGACAAACCGCCGTCGGCATATAGGAAAACAAAAGCTTGTATTCATTTTCCATCTTATTGGCAAGGTTTGAAAGGGTGGCATCCGTAGGGAGGCCTTTTAAGGTTAAGCCACGGGTTTTTAAGCAATTGCCCTCTTTATATCTGTTTTGCGAAACGAAAAGCTCAATGTTTTCCTGTTTGCTGTTTTGAAAGAAAAATAAACCGGATTGCTCAATCAGACTTGGATTTAAAAGCGCACTTTGGGCGACATTTATCAAATTCGAAAAAGGCTTGCCGATGATTTCTTCTTTTTTCATATTGAGTTGGGAACAAAGTGTTTCGTTAGCATATTCAACAGAATTTTGCTCATCTAACACATAAAGCCCCATCGGCATAGATTCTATGAACAAGTGGAGCTTTTGGCGTTCTTGCTCAATAATCGTTTCCATGTTTTGCTTTGGGGTGATGTCTTCAATGTTCCAGAAAAAATAAGTTTCTTTTTGAATTTTTTCAACCGAGAAATCGGATTCGAAAATGTCGTTCTTTTTCAAATAAAGAGGGGTGAGCGACACGGTAAAAAAATGCGATTCGCCTTTGAAAACAAGCTCAAACAACACATTCTCCGATTTGAGATTTTTAAGGGCGTGTTCAAGGCGCTCAATATTTTGCTGGTTTTGCGAATCGGGTAAGATGTGCTTTTTCAAAAAAGGCAAAACATCGGAACCTTTAAAAAAATCGGCAGATAATTTATTTTCGATAACGGCAATAAAATCAACATTATCAATGCGACAAATCTTTTCTTTGCTCTCTAAAATAACGTTGGCAAACCCACCGTATGTTAAGGCACGCTCGGAATCTGAAATCAGAGCAATGGCAAGTGCGATCACCAGGGAGGTTAAAACAAGCGTTAAGCCCAAAAAAAGCAACGAATGATGCGGAAAAATAAACAGCATTAAAATGGAAAGCGCAAGCGCGATCACGGCATAAACAAGGCTGACCAACATTTTTTCAAGTTGGCGATCGGGCCGGAAAAGAGCTTTTTCTTTGAGCATTTTAATGCTGTCCTTGTCAAAAAATATCAGGTTGTTAAATCAGGTTTGTTTTTGCCTGTGCGCTTTTCGATGTCCGCTAAAATCATGGCAACTTTTAAGAGGCCGGAAAGCTCTTGCTTGGCGTCTTTATCAAAGTTTGACGGATCATAGCTTTCAATATACACACGAAGTGTTGCACCATTCGTGCCCGTGCCGGAAAGACGATAACAAATGCGCGCGCCGTCTTCAAAATAAACGAGCAAACCGTTTTGCGTCGTTTGGCCGTCAACCGGATCGGTATAAACAAACGGATGTGCATCGGTCACGCGATGGCCTTCATAAGTGTTGCCCTCAAAAGACTTGAGATTTGCTTCCAAATCTTTCATCAACTGATCGGCAACAGAAGTATCAATGCCGTCAAAGTCGAATCTTAAATAGTATGTGCGGCCGTATTTTGCCCAAAAATCACGAGTGATTTGTTCAACCGATTTGCCGGTGTTTGCAATGATATTAAGCCAGAACAAAATCGCCCAAATACCATCTTTTTCGCGGATGTGCGATGAGCTTGTGCCGAAACTTTCTTCGCCGCAAAATGTAATGCGGTTCGAATCCATCAAATTGCAGAAATTTTTCCAGCCCGTGGGGACTTCATAGCAGGCAATGTTTAAGGCTTTTGCAACCCTGCAGACCGCCGTTGATGTGGCGGCTGATTTGGCAACGCCGTATATGCCTTTTTTATAAGCCGGAATTTGAGCATAATTGTCGGTTAAAATTGCTAAACTGTCGGAAGGCGAAACGAAAAACTTTTTGCCCAAAATCATGTTGCGGTCGCCGTCGCCGTCATTCGCACCCGCAAAATCAGGCGCGTTGTCAGACCACATTAAATCGACCAAATGTTTGGCGTAAACAAGGTTCGGATCAGGATGAAGCCCGCCGAAATCAGGCAAAGGTTTTGCTTGGTGGACAGAGCCCTTTTTGGCGCCTAAGACTTCTTCAAAAATCTTAACGCCGTAGGGGCCGGTAACGGCGTTCATCGCATCGAATACAAAAGAAAAATTCGTTTTGAACAACTTTTTGATTGCCTCAAAATCAAAAATTTCTTCCATCATTAAAAGATAATCTTTGATAGGATCGATGACCTCAATTTCCATACCTTCTAGGTGCTGAACGCCGAGTTTTGAAAGGTCGACATCTTTGGCGTCAAGCGTTTGATAAGACGAAATCTCTTTTGTGCGTTCATAAATTTTGGCTGAAATCGCAGATGAGCATTGTCCGCCGTTAGCGGTTGCATATTTAATGCCGAAATCGCCGTTTATGCCGCCGGGGTTGTGCGAAGCGGAAAGCGTCAGGCCGCCGTCGGCATGATTTTTCAAAAGAACGCGCGACGATGCCGGCGTTGAAAGCATGCCGTTTTGGCCGATGATGAGTTTTTTCATGCCGTTTGCGGCAGACATTTTGATGATTTTTTGAATGGCAATATCGTTATAATATCTGCCGTCACCACCTAAAACAAAGGTTTGTCCTTTAACACCGCCGATGGCATCAAACAAACTCTGAACAAAGTTTTCAAGATAGTTTTCCTGTATGACTGTCTTGACTTTTTTGCGGATGCCGGCCGTGCCCATCTTTTGGTCTTGATAAGGGGTGGTTGAAACGGTTTTAATCATGGTATTCTCCTTGAAAAAATGATTTGATAAGGCATTTTGGCGCATTTTGAAAAAAAGGTAAAGAAAAAAATGAGTGATAATCTCAACTATATTCAAGGTAAAATAAAAAAGCCGCATCAAAGCGGCTTTTTTATGGTGCCGGTTAGGAGATTACCTTCGGTGCTGCGTCAGATATCGGCTGGCCGACCGGCGTACTTCCGTCCGCCTTATCTTCCTTGTCAAACGCCCTTCTTTCGGGCGTTCGTCCTCCTAGATACCATTAAAAACCCTAGAAAAATCTAGGGTTTTTAATGGTGCCGGTTAGGAGATTCGAACGCCCGACCCACGCATTACGAATGCGTTGCTCTACCAACTGAGCTAAACCGGCAATGCACATAAAATGACCTAAAAATTTTTAAAATG
>JAFVFH010000032.1 GCA_017475525.1 Alphaproteobacteria bacterium
CAGTTAAATATTTTGCTCACATAAATCGGCGCAAATTTATCTTGGTATTCTTTAGGCATCCCGTCATTATCTAAGATAATCTCACATACCCAAACATTCCACTCTTTTGTTCCATCAGACCATTCATCTTTGTATTTTACAAAAAACAGCCTATAACTCCAAAAATTGCCTTGCGATAAAACATGCGGTTCATTGCATTTAAGTAATATCGATTTCTCGTTCTCTGCGATATATTCGCATTCGGCATTTTCAGCACTATTGTCATAATCCGTGATTGAAGTCGGTGTGATCAAAATATCGTGCGAAAAAACCTTCTTTCCGCCGCTGTATAGCTTGTTGTTAAATATCGGGTTTTGAAACTTTTCCGGTACCTCCCCCGCAAAAGCCTCAAAACCTAACACTAAACTCAATATCAAAACAAATTTTTTCATAAAAAACAATCCTTTCTTTTTTTGTTAAGAGAAGTTTATCATGTTTTTTCATTTAATACCACCATTTGTCATCTTCATCCCACGGATTTTTTAATCTGTTTTCTCTTTGGTTGTATGGATTTTGAACTGTGGTTGCCCTCTTTTGCCATGGGTTTGCAAAAAGATTCCTGATTTTATTGTTTCTTTTATCTGATATATTGCTGCGATGTATTTCTTTCTGAATAGCTGGCACATCTCTTTGTTTTAGCGCATTGCTTAATCCAGCCCAATAACCGTTGTCAATCAAATCTTTTCTGATTTCAGGTCTTAAATAGCTGTTTGCATCAGCTTTGAGCTCATTTTTATATTTCAGATTGCTGTTGTCGATTTGTTTAGGGTCTTCCAAATCAATCAACTTAAACTTATTTCCGCCCAAATTATATTGCATATCCATAAGCCCTTTTTGCCCGTCTCTGTTCAAATCATGATAAAAATTTATTCCCACGTTTTGAACGTTTCGTTTAATCTCCGGTAAAGCTGTATTTCTGATATATTTTTTAGATAATTCTTCTAATTCATCATCTTGAAAATGCGGCATTGTTTCATTATATTTTGTATTATATTCTTCATATTGTCTTTTAGGTATCATAAACCAATTTTTCCTATCTTTGCAAAATTCATCCAATTTTTGCATAAAATCTCGTTTTTTATCTTCACCCCATGCCGGATTGCTTTCACTTACTGCCGCATCTTTTGATGTCATTGTCAAATTTTTGATAGCTTCATAGTTCGGAATCCTGTTGCCGACACCCACCGTATTTTTGCCTTCCGAATCGCAATATGGCGTTTTTGAATACCCTTCAAAATCTGAATCCTTTAAATGATTATAGAAATCCTCTAACATTTCATCTTCATCATCTTCTAAATATGGCTCATACATGCTTTTAACATCATTTTGAGCGGCTTGTTTTATCCTTTCTTCTTTTTCTCTTAGTTCCCTTTCTATTCTTTTTCTTTCCTCTTCTTCATACTGTCTTAATGCATCAATTAAATCTTGCCTTACGCTTGTCATTTTTAATTCCTCTCATCTTTAAGATTTCGGGGCGCTTAAAAAACGCCCCTTTTTTTCACACAAAATTATCCGTTTGCAGGCGCGATGTAGTCCACCAACACACCTTGCAATGCTGCGTTGCTCATTGTGAGGTTGCCGGCCCACCCGATGATTTTATAAATGGCATCGGAGTTGATGGCCATACGTTCGCCACCGATCACTTTAAAGTTGCGATCTTTATGCGGACGCAAGTAGAGGTAGTTTGTATTGATAAAATACATGTGTTTTGCAGGGCAGTTTCCGCCTTGCCCGCCATCAAAAATCACATCAGCACCTTTATATCTCAAGTTTTGGAAACCGGCCTCTGCCAATTTCGGATCGTTAAAACGCTGTTGCGGTTGCAATGCACTTTCATACAAATCATACATGTAGTCGTCAGTTACAATCAAATCAGGTCTGTCTGTTCCTCGGCAGCATTTCAAATACATCTCGTTCATCTTACCCAAAATTGTTGAAGCAGATAAAGCGCCTGCAGATGTAGAAATCACACTTGCCTGATTGCGCCAAAATTCGTTGCCCGTTGTCGCACTGTTAATACCGCCGACGGTTCCTGATGTCGGGCTGTCTGCAATAAGCAGCTTCAAACCTCCGATTTCTTTGCCTGAAGACCCCGTGCCGTCTGAATAAAGCGCCGCACCGATTTTATTGCTCATTGTTTTTTCCGCATTTTGAATACGTTTTTCAAACAAATCGATGATTCGGCTTTCCCCACTGTTTTTCAAGAGCTCTTCACCTGAAACGGCAACCGGAACGGCACACAGTTTCAAACTGTATTCTGCCGCACTGAAAAGCTCCGGACCGGAATAGGTAATTGTGTCAAAACCTGAATACCAAACCACATTGCCTTCGCCATATTCCAATTCTTCCAAAATTTTGGAACCGCCATCAATCGGGCGGATTTTATCTTTGGCAGAAAGTCTGTTTAAGAGCGCATTGTTCTTTGTCACATTGTCTGCCATTTTTTTAGATCGATTTTCAATTGTTGTTGTAAAAATCGAATCATATTTTTCATTTGCTGTTGTCATAAATTAAAATTCCTTTCTAAATTGCGCTTCAAGTTCTTCACGCAAGCTCAATTCTTTCGGCTGGGCCGTTTCTTTTGAATGTGGCGAAAACGAAATTTCTTTAGCCTTAAAAGCCTCCTCAAACTTTTGTGATAAAACATTGTTGATTTTATCCTCAATCATTTTATCTCTTGTTTGTTCGTTGAGCCATAAAGCTTTTTGATAAGCCTCCTCCAAGGTTTTTGCCTCACCGCCTTTGAGCGCCCCGATCATCTGGGCTTTCACATCTTTGACAAACGGATGTTTTAACTGCCCGTTGTCATTGACTGCCTCTTCAAAACGGCTCACATCAAAAAAAGCGGCATCCGATTGCCGCTTTTGAAAAGCCCTTTCATACTGCGCCAAGTCCGATAAAAACTTTTGCTCGTTTAAAGAACGCAAAGCATTGTTGTTCTTTTGTTCAATCCCGTAAGTTTTGGCCAGATAATTCAATATTTGCTCCGGACTTTCCTGCATTGCATCATCAAGCAAAATCAGCTTTCCGATATAATCTTCGGCCGACTTAAAGCCCAAGTTTTCCAAGCGCTCTTTGCGCTCATCAAAAAACCTATCTGCCCACTTACCGGCATTTATTTTGTTTCCCATATCAGAAAAACCTTTTTCAATTTGCCTTTCCCGCTCGGTCAAATATTTTTGCCACTCGGGCGAAAGCAACTTAAAGTTTTCCTGAAATTGTTTGGTATAACTTTTCGGCGCAGCAATTATTTCCCGATGATCAAGCGCTTGTTCATCTTCATTGCTTTCCGTCGAGTTTACCATGTTGTTTTCTTTGCTTTGCAAATCTGCCGAAGCAAAGTTTTTTTCGAGTTCATCTCTTAATTCACTCATTCCAAATCCTTTTTTTGTATTCGTTAATAAAATCAAAAAAAGCTTCTTTTTCCTGAAGCTCTTCTTTTTTGCGCCGCACATTTTTGAAATATGCATCGCTGTAGTCACCCGCAAGCGCCAACCCGCTCTCACGCAGATACGCATCTATATCAGCTTTTGAATCGGCGACGCGCCCGTTCGGCAACAAAACCTCATCTTGAAACATTCTTTCCCTTTCTTAGAATCAATAAAAAAACTGTTTAAACACCTTGCTCAAACAGTTTTAAATGGCTTCTTTGTTTCTATCTTAAAATAACGTTACAAGCCAAATTACCAATAAACATAACATGGCATAAACGGCAGTAAATACACCTGCGTTTGTCCACTTATTTTTATCCTTTATGATATGTTTCAACCAAATGGATTTCAAAGCGTATAAAATCAAAAAAGATAAACTGCATACCATCCAAATGATTTGTTTATCAAGATTTGACAAGCAACATAAAATTTCTGATGCAATCAACGGCACCAAAATAAAACTCAAAACAAATACTAAAATATTTCTCATTTGTTTAAATCTCTAATAACCTTGTTTGTAGCCTCTAAAATTTAAATATTCATTAAATTTCGTTTGTTTGCTTTGATTATATTGATAATCATGACTGTGAACAACAGACATTGCATCATTATCGTCCCATTCTTCAACATCTTTATTCATCGGGTCATTATCCCATACCATTTTCTACCATCCTCCGTATTTATGTTTTGCACTTTCAAACATTTCTTCAATTGAAACTTTGCCGTTCCCGTAAAGTTTTATCATTCCCCTGTCATAAACCGACTCGGCAAACGTCAAAGCCAGCGCATCTGCCATATCGGTCGAGCGCCCGAGCCTTTTTTTGATTTCTTCTTTTTCTTCTAAAATCAGCCGTCCTCTGAAATCATATTTCTTTGAAACACACACCAGCTCGTCAAACAACCCTTCATCTTTCGGCAGTTCCACTTCATCATCTAACCAATCGTTTATTTTGTCCCACATTTCCGCGCGCCTGTTGGCATATCTTTCATCGTTAATGGCTTTTGAGCCGAAATTCACGCCTTTGATAACCTCGCCAAAACCTCTGTCATGCAAAATATCATACACGCCGCCGCCCACGCCGCCGACATCTAAAAACATTTTTCTCGGATGATATTTTTCAATCATATTGGTTGCCATATTTGCCACTTCGACATTGTCTTTGCCCTTATAAACATCAAATTTAAAGCACCACCTTCCGCGCCTAAAACAAAATACCGTTGCATCGTCGCCAAATCTTGCCACATCAAGTCCGATCACCAAAGGCGATGTGCTCTCTTTGATTTTCGGGCTCATCGCCAAACGTACTTTTTGGCTGTCAATCAATTTATGCGCACCTTGGCTTAAAGGTTCCCCCTCCCAAATGTGCAAATAATCACTCATTGATTTTTGCTTGCAGTCAAGCGCTTGTTTTTTGAGCTCATTCGGGCAAAACGGATTGTCATAAAAATTGACCTTTTGCACGAGCGTCCGCTCATCCGGATTGGCACCGACAGCCACCCAAAGCGGGTCGTTTTCTTCCTCTCTGTTCATTGAAATCCAAATCTCCGAACCATCTTTTCGAATGGTCGGCGCCAAAATCTCCCACGATTTTTTAGAAATCGTCTGCGCTTCTTCAATCCAAACAATATCCACCCCTTCGAGCGACTTGATTTTTTGCGCGTCTTGGTTTCGAAGCCCCTTAAAAATAAACCGCGTGCCATTGACGCGATTTAAGATCTCACTTTCTTTAATGTCAAATTCATCAAGCCCGTAAAAACTTATTCTGTCTGCGAGCAACCTGTGCACCGAATCTTTGATTGATTCCTGAATTTCGCGCACACAGGCAATCAAAATCTTTTTTTGCAACCCTAAAAGCAAAAGAGCATCCGCAAAGGCATAACTTTTGCCGCCGCCCCTGCCGCCATAAAAAAATTTAATACGTTTTTTCTGGCTCACTAAGGGCAAAAATGGTCGTGCAATTTTAATTTTCAACTCCTTTTGCATCTACCACCTCAATTTTAATTTTTGTGACTTGTTCAATGTTGTTCGCACTCGGGTTGCTTTTTTCGCCTGTAATATCGCGAATCAGCTCCACAGCTTTCAAATTTCCGTTTGAAGCTTCCGCAATGAGCATCTCGCAAATCTGCTCTCTGATTTCTTTTTTCCCAATCATCTTAATCAACACTTCCTTTAATGTCTTTATCCTTGCCATCTCTCCTCCAATTATAAAAAAACCTCTCTTTCATTGAGAGGCAACTTTTTTTATTTGTATCTTAACTTAAACGTATTTCCCGTCTTTTTGCTCACCCTCTCTGCTTCCTCAACGGTATAGATGCGTTTGAGTTCACGCTCTGACGCTTTTGTTTTTTGTTTTTGCTCATTATACAAAGAAAGACAATCGTCATAAGCATCACAAGCACCACTGTTTTTCATATTCTTTAATGTTTGACATTCCGTATAATCAGCGCAATAATTATCATATTTCATGTAAACAATTTCTCTGCATTCATCTAGATTGGCACAAACGGTATTTGAGTTCAACAATTGCTCAGCTTCTAAAACTTTATTTTTCCACTGAGGGTCATCCCATATTTGAGAACGTTCAATTTGTCCTGATGAATTTTTCCACGCAATGACATTACCATATTCATCATATTCATAATTAAATACTTCATAAGCAGACCCCGTCCTTGTTCTTGAAGTAACTCTGTTTGGATCTTCTTGGTCATATGTATAGCCAAATTCGTAATACCTTCTATAGTTGCGATTATTATAAAAATCCTTATCTTCTTGTCCGCTAACCATAGTATATTGTTCTTCCTTATAAGCCAATCCTTTATCATTGAAAGAATAATATTCTACGACTCCTTGGTCATAGTATATACGTGATATAGGCATGGACCACGGAGTCATGTTATAATAGTTTTGGGAATTAAAAACTTCTTTCCGAGTTAATGTATCGCCTACGTAGGTTAAACGTGTTTGGTTTTTATCATCATAACTATAGCTTTCACTGCCTGTTTGTATACCTTTTGAATTAAACGATTTTGCAGAAATTAATTGCCCGTTTTCATAAAAATATTGCGTATAAGCACCATTATCTTCCAACATCCTACTAATTTGTCCATATTTGTCGTATTGATAACTTTTTGCTTGAATATTCATTGATGTAACACAACAAAGTAAAATCAAAATATATTTTTTCATATTTTTATCCCCTTATAAAAGTTAATACACTACAATAAAACCGCATCTTAAAAGAGCGGTCGGAGAGTAAAAGAATCATACAACAGAAGATGACTTCCGTAACCTTTAGATAAATCTTGAACATCCGTTACGGACTCCCCGAACCAAAATCGGGGATAATCGCGCGCTTTTTTTAAAATAAAAAAAGACAGCACTTTTCACAGCGTTATCCTTTCGCTGTCTGTTGTATAAGCCCTTTTAAAGCTCCGCGCCTATTAAGACACTTGATATATCGCTATATCTAAGTTTTATTTTATAAAATATTTTAACATAAGTCAAACAAAAAATACCCTCTTCATTTTATTTTAACAAACCTTATATAAAATTTTCAAAAAGAGGTTATGCATGAAAAAACTTTTCTTCTTTCTCACATTCTTTTTTTTAATCGACAATTGCTTTGCCGAAGAGTTTGTTAATCCTGTTTTTAACAAAACTTTATACGCCTATTCAAGAGGCTCTTGGAATACTTTGTTAACGCCAAACAGTATCACGGAATATCCTTCTGATTCTTCCGTTTCGGATATTTACACACAAAAGCATTCTTGTAAACTTCTCGAAAATGAATTTGACCACATTAAATACGATTGCCTTCTATGCTACCAAGCTTTTTTTGAAAAAGAAAAAAACTGCTCAGAAAAAATTATATTTTTCAGAATCGCTGATAATGGACTAATTGAAAAACAATCATTTAAACCTCATAGTTTAGAATATTATAATCTTCAATATTATACGACTAACCCGTAATCACCATCTTTTGATAGATAATATTTTATCTCTCATTTCGTTATTTCTACTTTCTGAAATACCTTTTCGATGCACTTGCTTGGCCAGTTCCTCGACATTCTTTTCGTTAAAATACTTTTTAAAATATGTCCATGTTGATGATGTTATCCCCGGGTTATATTGAATATCAAAAGCAACATCTTGCGCCGCTTCCGGCGCATTATCTAAATCAGGCAAATATCGTTTTAAGTTGATATAGTCTTTATGCAAGTGTGAATACATCAAATAGTCAGCCTCATCTCTTGTTATTTCTAAAACATGACTTTTTTTATATCTGTCTGCTGTTATTTTTTGAAATGGGTTAACAAATGGAATATTATGTTCTTTGGCATATTCTTTTGCATATTCTGTTATTCGTTTCTGCAGTTCCTGCACCCTTTCAAA
>JAFVFH010000033.1 GCA_017475525.1 Alphaproteobacteria bacterium
TAACTGTTCAACCACAGTCTTCTTTATTCGACACATAAAATGCGCTTATTTCAGAAACTCCTCTAAAAGGAGCAAGTGGTTGAATAGTGTTAGTTGAACACCGTTATCTGATTTCAGATAACAATTCGGTTATATCAAAAACACAAAAAAAAGTCAAGTCAAAAAAGTGCTGGAAAGTGAATAAAATTAAGGTATAGAAGGGGTTATATATAAAGGTGATTTTGGGTTGTTTTTTATATGGAAGCGGCGTATGTGCGCCTTAAAAAGGAAAGAAGGCTTATTAATTCGTAGATGCCTTGACGATTGCCTGAAAGGCAATCGAGGCATGACTTCATTGTTTTTGATTTGGAAGCGGCGTATGTGTGCCTGACGGCACAACGCCGGCTTTGAGATCCCTTGATGCGCTGATGCGCCGCACAGCGCAAGGGATGACGGTAAAAGGGTGACGCGAAAGCGCAGCATGAGGGATGACAGGAAAAAAGGCTCTTTTGTTGTCACCCCCACCAAACCTCCCCCCTCTGAAGCGTTCATTCTGAACGCAAGGGGGAGGATTCAATAAAGACACACTCTCCAAACCTTCCCCCTCTGTTTCGCGCCAAAGGCGCTGAGGGGGAGGATTCAATAAAGCCACCCTCTCCATACCTTCCCTTTTCTGGGGGAGGATTCGATAAAGCCACCCCCTCCATACCTCCCCCCCTCTGTTTCGCGCCAAAGGCGCTGAGGGGGAGGATTCAATAATTCGTTGACCCCTTGACCTCACTTCGTTCGGAGGGGTGACTCTTTTGTTTTTTATTGAAGGGTATCTAAAATTTTGTTGTCAATTTTGATGATATCTTCGGCTTGTTTGAGAAGGTTCGTCATTTCCGAATATTCGGAATACTGATAATCTTCTTTGGAAGGAGCGGGAAGCGAAAAATCAAAATATGAGCCGATTAAAATGCCCATATAAAATGAAAAGCTCATTATTAAAAATTGTTTGAGAACCGTTTGTAAAGTGGCTTTCCAATCAATATGGATACAATCATCTTTCAAAGTTTTTCTAAAAAAGTATACAAACAAAAACATCAAAAGAAAGAACAAAAGGTATAAATGTAAGTTCACGCACAAAAGTTTTAATTTTTCTTCATCAAGTTTGATGTAGGCAATAATCCCGAAAAGCCCGCCGAAAAACACGGCAGGATTAAGCAATAATCCGGTGGTGATGAGTGCAAAGAAGCCTTTAAGCATTTTATTTGCGCCGATCTTCAATCGTTGAAACAATTTTTTGGCTTAAAGCACGCACGAAAGATTCAATCTCGCCTTCAACACGGACTTTAATCACGGGTTCGGTGCCGGATTTGCGGACAATCACGGAACCTTGAGGGGCGATTTGTTCTTGAGCGACCGCAATAACGGCTTTGACCTCTTCGTCTTCAAAAGCTCTGGCAACAGCATCGGCGTTATCAAATCGGATATTTGTAATAAGGCATGGGCATTTGTTGAAAACAGGGAATATTTCGGCTGTCTTGCGTCCGTCTTCGACAAGACCTAAACAAACCACAAGTGCGGCAATGAGTGCATCACCGGTTTTGGCATAATCACTTAAGACCATGTGTCCCGATTCTTCGCCGCCGAGGCTTGCTCCCGTTTCGCGCATTTTTTCAATGACATAGCGTTCGCCAACAGGGGTGCGATAAAAATCAAGGCCGAGAGAATGAAGATATTTTTCCAAACCTAAATTTGACCAGATGGTTGCGACAACGGCATTGTTTTTAAGTTTGTTATGCTTTTTCAAATAGGAGGCTAAGAAGGCGATGATTTGATCGCCGTCAATACGATGTCCTTCATTATCGACAACAATGATACGGTCGCCGTCACCGTCAACGGCAATGCCTAAATGAGCATGGCTCTGAACAACAATTCTGCTCAAATTTTCAGTGTGTTGAGAGCCACAATCTTTGTTGATATTATAGCCGTCAGGTGTGTTTGCAAGTGTGATGATGCCGGCACCTAAATTTTTGAAAATCGGAGGCATAATCTTTGAAAAAGCGCCGTTTGCACAATCTATCACGAGTCTTAAGCCGGAAAGAGCGTCAGAAGACGGGGCAACGGACAAAACGTTTTCAATGTATGCCGGAACAGATGTTTTATCTTTATAGACTTTGCCGACGGCCTCGGGTGAGGGGATAAATTTGTGATCTGAAACAAGAAGTTCTTCAACTTTTGAAGTCAAGACATCCGAAAACTTATCGCCGTAACGGTCAATCAGTTTGATGCCGTTGTCGGAATAGGGGTTATGGGAAGCCGTAATCATCACGCCCATATCCACATCTAAATCGGCGATTCGAGAAGTGATGAGCGGGGTTGGAACAACGCGCATTTTGACAACATCCGTGCCCATCGATGTGAAGCCGGCAATAAGCGCCGATTCGAGCATATAGCTTGAAACACGCGTGTCTTTGGCAATCGCAACACGTTTTGAGTTTGTGCAGATAAGTGTTGATAAAACCTGCCCCAAGCGAAAAGCAAATTCTGCCGTTATCGGGAAAGTGTTTGCCACCCCTCTGATGCCGTCTGTTCCGAAAAGTTTATGAGCCATGATAAAGCCTCCTTGAAAATAAAATTTAAACAAAAAGAGAGTCTTAGAAAAAAGACTCTCTTTTATTTTAAGCGGTTTTGTTAGAATACATAACGGATACCGGCATAAACTTCTTGTGCGGTAACTTTGTATTTCACACCTTCGTGTCCCGGTTTGCCGAAATTGTAGTAACGATAACCGGCATCAACATTGAAACGGTTTGTGACTTTGAGTGACAAGCCCGCACCCAATGACCATGTGAATTTGGTTTTTTTCCATTGTTCGTTGACACTGACAGGGTTTAAGTTTTTATCGAGATATCTTGTTTTTGTCATACCAAGACCGACGCCGACATAAGGTGTCCACCAGTTATACGGCAAAATGTCATAATAGCCGTTTAACATGTATGAATAAGACTTGAGCATGGTTTTATAGCCCATGGCCTTTTGTGTATCTTTGTTGTATTTACGCCAAACATATTCAAGCTCTGCTCTGAAATATTCATAGCGATAGCCCAAAGCACCTGAAATCATCATACGTGTATCATCCAAATTGCCTTGAAGGTGATCGGCGTCAAGCTTTACTGCACCGCCACGGATTGCACCGTAGATGCCGTTACATTCTGCCGAAGCAGGATTTGCAAAAGCGGCAAACAAAGCAACCGTTGATGCAGTTAATAACAATTTTTTCATGAGAGTATACTCCTTAAAATAAATTAAAGTCTGAGGGTATTATCAAATAAAATGCTTAAAATATATTTAACATGTCAGCAAAACTGATAAAAAATATTGCATTAAAGATAAAGTTTGTGTAATCTCTAAGCAGGTGGCCGGATAGCTGCGCCGCGGAAAGGAAAATCCGAGGGTGAGGAAAGTCCGGGCTTCATGGAAACAGGATACCGGATAACGTCCGGCCGGAGAAATCCGAGGGAAAGCGCCGCAGAAAGTTACCGCCAAGGCATGCCTTGGTAAGGTTGAAAAGGTGAGGTAAGAGCTCACCGCTGCCCCAGCAATGGTGCGGGTCAAGGCAAGCCCTATCCGATGTAAGACCAAACAAGGTGTATCAGGGGTTTCCCTGACGGAGCGTTTCCACTCTGTCCAAAGGTAGGTCGCACGAGCAAACCGGTAACGGTTTGGTGAGATGAATAGCTATCGGTGTGAATCTTTGCCCTAAAGGTAAAGCAATGGCATATACAAAACCCGGCTTACAGGCCACCAAAAATTTTGATTAAAGAAGGCAAAAAATGAAGCAATGCACTTTTGAAAACAAAATAGAAATTAAGGGACCAGGGCTCCACAGCGGACTCGATTCGGTTCTGATTTTAAGAGAAGCTCCGGTTGATACGGGGATTGTGTTTGTTCAATCAGGTGTTGAAATCAAAGCTTTATACAACGAAGTAAAAGACACAAAAAATTGTACTTGTCTTCAAAAAAACGGGCGGACGGTTTCGACCATTGAGCATTTGATGGCAACTCTTTGGGCAAAAGGCGTGGACAATGCTTATATTGATGTTTCTAATCCCGAGTTGCCGATTATGGACGGTAGCGCCTTAATGCTTTTCGAAGAACTCAAAAAAGCAAAATTAAAGCCTCAGGACAAAGAACGTAAAATCCTAAAAGTCTTGAAAACAGTGCGCTTTGAAGATGATAAGGGAAATTTTGTGGAGCTTTGTCCGCCAAAAGATGAGGGATTGCATATTTATTTTAAAATTGAATTTCCATCGGAAATTGTCGGCACGCAGGTCTTTGACGAAACGGTGAACGAAGATGTTTTTGAAAAGAAAATTGCACCGGCAAGAACGTTTTGTGAAAAATATCAGATTGATTATTTGCGCTCAATCGGGTTAATCAAAGGGGGAAGTTTGGAAAACGCCGTTGTTTTGGACGGTAATAAAGTTTTGAATCCTGAGGGATTTAGGGTTCAAAACGAATGTGTGAATCACAAAGTGCTTGATTTGATCGGTGATTTATTCACTTCGGGATATTATATATTCTCTGATGTGAAGGCTTTGAAAACCGGGCATTTCCACAACAACGAAGTGCTCAAAAAACTTTTTGACAATAAAGAAAATTATGAAATTTTATAAAGAGGGAAAAATGAAAAAAATTTTGATGGCTTTGATGTGTGTTTATCTCGTGACGGCTTGTGCTTCAAAAAAAGAAGACACGAGTATGCTTTCGGCAGAAACCTTATATACCAAAGGTTACAGACGTTTGAATAAGGCAAATTATGAGAAAGCGGCTGAGTATTTTGAAAAGGTCGAAGTGGAGCATCCGTATTCTAAATGGGCGGTGAAAGCAAAATTAATGGGGGCATACGCTTATTATAAAAATGCAAAATATGATGACGCCATTATGGCGCTTGAACGTTTTATCAAATATCATCCGGGCAATAAAGATATTGCATACGCCTACTATTTGAGAGGTATTTGCTATTATGACCAAATCAATGATGCGAAAAAAGACCAAAGCGCTTCAAAAAAAGCGTATGCCGCATTGAATGAAACGGTTTATTTGTTCCCTGAAACGGAATATGCAAAAGACGCTAAGGCAAAGATGAACTTGGCGCTTGATCATGAGGCAGCACAAGAAATGAATGTCGGACGTTTTTATTTGAGAAATAAAAATTATTTGTCGGCATTAAACAGATTTGATCAAGTGGTTCAAAAATATCAGACAACAGTGCATATTGAAGAGGCATTATATCGTCAGGTTGAAGTTTATCAGCTCATCGGGCTCGAAAATGAAGCAAAGCGCGCGGCGAAAATTTTGAACCTCAATTACCCCGAAAGTTCTTGGAACAAAAAGGCGCAAAAACTCTTAAAATAGGACTTTTATGTTAACGCACCTCAAAATCAACGATGTTGTTTTGATTGAAAAATTAGATCTTGATTTTTCAAAAGGGTTGACGATTTTTTCGGGTGAAACCGGTGCGGGAAAATCCATTTTGCTTGACAGCTTAGGGCTTGTGCTCGGCGCAAGAGCTGACACGGATTTGATCAGGACGGACGAGCAAAAACTTTCGGTGACGGCAAGCTTTGAGATGAAAAACAAAGCCTCAAAGTTTTTTAAGATTTGTGCGGAAAATGAGCTTGAAACAGATGATGAAATCATTATCAAGCGCACATTAACCGCCGACGGAAAAAGCAAAATCTTCTTGAACGATCAGCCGATCACCTTAAAGCTCTTAAAAGAACTCGGAACTTGTTTGGTTGAGATTCACGGTCAGTTTGACAATCAAGGGCTTTTGAACGCCGCAACGCACATTGATGTTTTGGACGCTTTCGGAGGATATGAAAAAGAACTTTTTGACGTTAAAAAAGCGTTTGAAAAATACAAAGAACTTCAAAAAAAGCTGAAAATTGCTCTGGATAGTGAGGAAAAAGCAAGACAAGAAGAAGATACGCTGAACCATTTCAAAAAAGAGCTTGAAACGGCAAATGTGCATTTAGGCGAAGAAAAAGAACTCAGCCAAAAGCGTACGGAGATGATGCACGCCGAAAAGTTGCTTGAAAACTTCAATGAAGCATACAACGCTTTAAGCGGACAGGGTTTGAGCGCTCAAATCAGGCATGCAATGAGCGCAATTGATAAGGTCAATCGCATCACGGAAAACAAATATCAAGGAATTGAGGAAGCGCTCGATTCGGCTTTGGTTCAGCTTGATGAGGCAACATCCGAAATTGAAAGTGCAAGCGAGGACATCAGCCTGAGCCAAAATGAAATCAATGCTGTTGAGGAAAGGCTTTTTGCTTTGAAAGCGCTGGCAAGAAAGCACAACTGCGCCATAGACGATTTGCCTCAAGTTTTGGAAGATATCTGCTTAAAACTCAAATCAATCGAGCAAAACAGCGATGATGTTATTGCTTTCAAAAAAGAATTGATTGATGCACAAAATGATTATATTTCAAAGGCGCTTATCGTGCGTCAAAAGCGTGAAAAAACGGCTGAAAATTTGGCTCAAAAAGTGCAAGATGAATTAAAATTTTTGAAAATGGAAAAGGCTGAGTTTCGTGTTTTGATTGAAAACTTAAATGAAGACGGTTTTCATGAAAAGGGAATGGATAGTGTTTGTTTTGAGGTGAAGACAAATGCGGGACAAGCATTTGGCCCTCTTTCGAAAATCGCATCAGGCGGAGAGCTTGCACGTTTTATGCTCGCCTTAAAGGTAAATTTGGCTCAAAAAAGCGGGCTTGAAACGTTGATTTTTGATGAAGTTGACAGCGGTATCGGGGGCAGTGCGGCAGAGGCTGTGGGAAACAGGCTCTCTAAGCTCTCACAAGATGTGCAGGTGATGGCCGTGACGCACTCGCCGCAAGTGGCCGCATTCAGCACCACGCACTTTAAGGTTTCAAAAGAAACAAAGGCTGAAAAAACAACAACATGTGTTCAAAAGCTCACGGATATTCAGAAAAAAGAAGAAATCGCACGTATGCTCTCGGGCGAAAAAATATCTGACGAGGCAAGAGCCGCCGCCGAAAAGCTGATTAAGCCTGAGCAAAAAGAACTGTTTTAAGAGCTTTTATCTACGAGTTCGATTTTGATGTCTTTGCCATATAAATTAAGCAATCTCTGATATATTTTCCAGTTTGGATGCCCCTTGCCATGCTCTAAAAAATCAATCGTTCCGACCTCAAGATGCATTTTTTTTGCCGCCCATCTGATGTCTTTGCATTGGTTGGCTCGTTCAAGCCAAAGCAGGTAGCCGAGCTGTTTTCTTAAATTTTGATCAAGCATATATAAA
>JAFVFH010000034.1 GCA_017475525.1 Alphaproteobacteria bacterium
AAAACTGTTTTTTTCATAAGTTAAACTCCTTAAAATTCATATTGATATTATTGTTGTCACCCTCTCCTAACCTCTTCTTGAGAGCTTACGCTCTCTTCGGTCACTTGGCTTGTAAGATTTGCTGCGTTCGGCTGTCGCCTGCTTGCAAATGAACAAACCGTCGCCGTTTGCGGTAAAAACGACATTTTGAGGTCGTTTTTATCCTCACGCCCTCAAAGGGCGAGGAAAGAAAAAGAAAATCCGCTCAAACGAGCGGCAGGGGAGTTCAGAAATCATGATAAGAGAAATGACTCTTATGACCTTTAGTTTTGGATAAACCTGAACATACGTCACAAGCTCCCCACCAATGCGGGGATTTTAAATACCAAAAAAGGCACCCAAAATGGACACCATTTCCGGTATCTCTTATCATAGAGCCTCTGACAGCCCCGAACCTCTCGGTTCTCGATGAAATTTCTTTCATCGTGATTTTAGGATAGCAAATAAAATCGGAATAGTCAATAAAAAAGAAAAACCTGTTTTAAGGCTGTTATATCCGTTCGTTAAAAATTATAATTTTTGACGACCAAATAAAGCAACAAGGTATTGTTTTAACACACTTGTTGCCCTTTTGCGAAAATGGACTGCTGTTTTCGACTTAATGCGATACCCAACAGATAATATGAAGAACCATCCGGCTAACGCCGGAGGTATCTCCGTTCCCTCCAAGCTGCGCTTGCCAATCCGACTGAAAGTCGGCTTGGAATTCGCTTTCCACCGGCTGACGCCAGTGGTCCAAAGCATTTGATGTTATCATATCTAAATTATAATGCGCCTGTTTTCGTGAAACCGTTCTAGTTCCTTCTTGGCGAACTTGTAAGAAATCTTTACAAGTTGCGCTTTTTTCTAATTCCCCAACATTAATTGTTTCATTTTCAAGTTTTGCATTCAGATTGACTTTACCATCAGCGCTCGTATATATAACAATCTCGCCTTTTGAAATATCTTCTTTTTGCATACACGCTCTTTTTTGGCTGATTTTAACTTTTATTGTTTTGCCCACCATGTGAATGGTTGAAAACCGACTTTGATGTCTGTTTGAGGTATACCGAATTTGTTTTGATAGCCCACTCTGTTATATGGAGAATACCACTGAAAAATGAGATAATATTCGCTTAAAAGCACTCTGTCTAAGGCCTTGATATAAGCCTCATAATCTTCTTTTTTCTCGGCTTTTATAATCTCGTCAATAAGCAAATCGACCACCTCATTTTTGATGCCCATAACATTATAACTGCCCTTTACATCGGCCGCCTTTGAGCCATACATCTCTTTGAGCTCGTTTCCCGGCATGGCGCTGATGCGATATGACATTATGGCCATATCATAATCAAAATTGTCCATGCGGTTTTTAAAAATATTAACCTCTAAGCTTCTGAAAGTTGCCTCAACCCCGATTTTTTGCAAATTATGAATAAACGGCAACATCACGCGCGTAAAGGTTGTGCCGTTGGCGGAATTGCTCAAAATTTCAAACTCAAAAGGCTCCCCTGTTTGAATATTTCGCATTTTGCCGTCTGTTATTTCATATCCCGCTTCTTTGAAAAGCTGAACTGCCTGTCTCAAATTTTCGCGCACTTTTTGTGGTGTTGAATTGTCAGGCAAAGCAAACGGCGTTTCAAAAACATTTTCAGAAAGTTTGTCTTTATATTTTTCTAAAACCTCTTTTTCTTTTCCTTGCGGCAAACCTGTTGCCTCAAAACCCGTGTTCGTAAAATAGCTGTATAGCCTTTTATATGCGCTATAAAAGAGTTTTTCATTTGCAAAATCAAAATTAAATGCCAAATCCAGTGCACGACGGATACGCTTGTCTTTGAACTTGTCACGCCGCAAATTGATGGCAAAATGCTGCAACACTGCCGGATTATTGTGCTCGAATGCTTTTTTGATTACTTTGCCCGATTTAATGAGATCGTTATCATATCCGGTTGCCCAAATTTTGGCAATATATTCTTCACGCAAGTCAATATTTCCGGCAAAAAGCGCCTGCAAGGTCACGGTTGTGTCTTGATAGTAATCAATGCGGATTTCATCAAAGTTGTAAAAGCCCTTGCGCGTCGGCACGTCTTTTGCCCAATAGTTTTGATTGCGTTCCAAAACAATGTATTTTCCGGCCTTAAAGGTTTTAATTTTGTATGGTCCGTTTCCAAGCGGAATTTGAAGACTCGGTTTTGCAAAATCTCTTGTTTCCCAATCTTTTTGAGGAAAAATCTTAAACTGCGTTAAAATCAGCGGCAATTCTTTGTTTTGTGCGCCATCTCTGAAATGAAAGCGCACATGATGGTCGTTTATTTTTTCGGCCTTTTCAACATCGGCATAATAAACCTTATAAATCGGAGCACCGCTTGAAAGCAATATATTAAAGCTGAAAATCACGTCATCGGCTGTAACTGCCGAGCCATCGGCAAATTTAGCACGTTCATCTAAGATAAAATCAACATGATTTTTAGAAACCTCAAATTCTTTGGCAATCAGCGGATAGGCAACCGAAATATCATCGACCGGGGTATAGCCCAAACTATCCCAAATCAAGTCCGCCACAGTACCCGAAGCCGAACCCTTAAAAATAAACGGATTAAAGTTGTCAAACCCGCCGTATTCGGGGATAATCAATCTCCCACCTTTTGGCGCATTTGGATTGACATAAGAAAATGATTTAAAATTATCCGCATATTTTGCCTTGCCGTAAAGCGCAATCTTTTTGTCGGCAGCGTTTGCACACAAAGTCCAACTCAAGGCAAAAACAAAGAGTATTTTAATTATTGCCCGCATCCGTCCAACCACCGAAAGGATAGGCTAAATTGTCATCATTTTCAAACTTTGTTTCCTCTCTTTGAGGTGCCGCCGGCTCGCTCAAAAAAGCATCAAGACTTTTTTCTTGGTGTTCATGGAGCTCACGGGCTGAAAATTCTTCTTCCGAAAGCGTGCCCTCCAAAACCGGCTCAAAATGCGGTTCGGGCTCACTTTCTGTTTCATCAGGCGTTTTAAGCAAAGGCTCTGTTTTTTCATCAGATGTCATACTTTTTTGTAAAGCAGAGAAAAAGGCATCATCATCGTTTTGAGGCTCTGAAGAGGTATCTTCAAAAGCCTCCGAATCCTCCTGTTTCTTTTTGGTAAACGGATTGAATTTTTTGAAAATGGAATCTCTTCTTTCTTCATGAGGTGCCTCCATTTGTTCAATTGAGGGCGAAACTTCAAAAGTTTTTTCTTCCTCCTCTTCTTTGTGCGGTTTGATAATCGGCTCTGAAACTTTCAAAGCAATCGGAGCAAGCATGGCATAAACCCTGCCCATCACACCTGTTTCTAAAATGGTAATAAAGACGCGATCCCTGTCATGTTTTTCAAGCAAGTTTGAAAGATTTTGGTAGCGTGCGCAAAATTCCAAAAGCGTGCCCCTGAAAACCTTATCGCGCTCGGCTTTGTCTTTTAAATAGCCTTCAAAATCCGTATGTGCCTTGGCGTTTTCAATAAATGTTTTGGCAATACTCCAACGCTCGCCGTTTTTCACCCTTGTCCAAAGTTCGCCTATTTTAACCGTGGAGGCGGCATTGGAGCGTTGCACGATATCTGCTAAAATTTCATTCATATCTGCCACAAAAACATCAAACTTGCCGACAACAAAACCGTCTTTGATTTCATGCTCGGCGTCTAACATCACACGCACAACAAGATCCGTATAATCCTGATTTTTCTTCATCTGAGTGAAAAGCTGTTCAAGTTTTTTATCAGTCGATTTTGTTTTGAAATACTGATTGATAAAACCGAAAACCTGCCAAACAATCCATACGGGTATCACGACTAAACCCGCATAAAGAGCTAAAGTGTATGCATCCACAGATGACATATCAACCGTTGCAAAACGGTTGTGCACAAAAAGTCCGGCATATATCAACCACACGAGTGATGAGAAGAATGTGGCAAAAAACAAAAGCGTTAACAAAAAAGTTCTCCCATAAAGACATCTGTTTTATTGGTGTATGTTATTTGATTTGATGTCCTTTTTCAACCATAAGGATGAAAAAATCAACAAATATAAAATAAAGGGTGTTTTTTTTAAAAAAAAGTGATATGAAGAATTTAAGAGTAACTTTTATGAGGTTGAAAAATGGCTCAAGAATCGAGCGACGTGGTTTTGGATTTCGAAGAAGAAATTGTGACGGTGGAAGAGAAAATCGCCCACTTAGAGCAACTCTCAAAAGACGAAGATGTTGATGTTCAAAAAGAGATTAAACGCCTCAAAACAAAGCTCAATCGCTTGATCAGTGAGGCTTATCAGAATTTAACGCCATGGCAAAAAACTCAAATTGCCCGCCATCCCAATCGTCCGCATACGATTGATTTTATCAATGCCTTAATTGAAGATTTTGTCCCTCTTGCCGGTGACAGACGTTTTGCCGATGATGAGGCAATGATTGGCGGAATCGGTAAATTTGAAGGGATATCCGTTGTGGTCATGGGTCAAGAAAAGGGGCACGATTTAGACACGCGTATGAAACATAATTTCGGCATGGCTCGTCCTGAGGGCTACCGAAAAGCGCAACGTTTGATGGATTTGGCCTCAAGGCTTAGCATGCCGATTCTGACTTTTGTTGACACGGCAGGTGCGTACCCCGGTGTTGATGCCGAAGAGCGCGGACAAGCCGAAGCCATTGCAAGTTCGATTGAAAAATGTTTTCAGGTCAAAACACCGATTATTTCAACCGTTATCGGCGAAGGCGGCTCCGGCGGCGCAATTGCGATTGCAACGGCAAATGTTGTGATGATGCTTTCAAATGCGATTTATTCCGTAATTTCACCTGAAGGATGTGCCTCTATTTTATGGCGTTCAGCGGACAAAGTTGTTGACGCAACCGAGGCTTTGAAGCTCACGGCACAAGATTTGAAAAAACTCAAAGTGATTGATGAAATCATTGAAGAACCGATGGGCGGTGCCCACAGGCATCAAAAAGCCGTGTTTGACAATTTGCGCACAGCACTTCGCAAACATTTGACAGAGCTTTTGAAATTAACGCCGGCCGAGATCAAAAAACAACGCACTGAAAAGTTTTTGGAAATGACACGACACTTAAAACCCACGTCGGCATCAACGACAACAAAGAAAAAAACAAAATAAGTTAAAGCCCTCAAATGAGGGCTTTTTACTATTTATACCGAAGCTTGAATGTGTTGCCCGTTGACTTTGAAAGCTTTGAGGCCTCCTCAACGGTGTAGATACGCTTGATATTTCGTGTCGATACTGTTTGCTCCGGCTTAGGTGTAACAATTGGTTCAGGTTCAGGTGTTACGACTGGTTCAGGTTCCGGTTCCGGCTCGGGTTCGGGTGTCACAACCGGTTCCGGCTCGGGTTCAGGTTCAGGTGTTGGATCTGGTGTTGCAAGGGATATGTTATTTGCCAAAGCATAAGCACTACACCCCGCAATACTGTTACTTTTATCGCTGCTACATGTAATACTTTTGTCGGTGACAATATCCATGAGTGTTAAACATCCTGTCTTTGTTTGACACAAAACACCATTTTGAAACAGTTCTTCTGCTTTAGCTTCTTTGTATGCTTCTAAATTTTCTTGAATTTTAGCCAAACATGCTTCTTTTGCTCCGCAAGAGGCACTTGGTCCGTTAACCATATCTTCTCCCGAAGCGTAATTGTAGCCATTATATGTAAATACACCATCTTCACTTTTGCTGTAAGTTCTAACAGATGCGTTTGTATTTTGCTTTTTATTTTGACAATCTGTGCCTTCTAAGCAATAAATTGCAACAGCAACATCATCATGGAAGTTACTGTTAGAATCTCGATATGCTCCTATCCAATTGAAGGCCATACTAGATAATTCAGGATTTCCTCCGATAACAAGAGATATTAATCCTGCCTCGGAAAAAGTATTGGTTCCAATATATTCAACCGAATCCGGTATTGTAAGACTTCTTAAATTAGTAGCACCCATAAAAGCACTGCCTACTATATTGGTAACGGAATCAGGAATAGTCACGCTTGTTAAACTCTTACAATTATTAAAAGCATATCCACCTATTTCACTTACTGAATCCGGAATATTCACACTTGAGATAGCTGTTCCAGCAAATGAAAAACCACCTATTGATGATACAGAATTACCAATTGTCAAATTGCTTAGCGAACTTGCGTTTTCGAACACTCGACTTCCCAATGATGTCACCGAATCAGGAATAACAGCACTTTCTAATTTATTTGCTCCGGAAAAAGCCGAAGAGCCGATTGATGTTAGAGAGTTGGGAAGTGATAATGAGGTTACATTATTTTGGTTTTGAAAAGCATAATTACCGATAGATGTGATTCCATCTTCAATCACAATAGAACTAATATTAGCCCTTTGCTTATACCATGGTGTATATTTATAAGTGTTATAATCATATTCAGGTAGAGCACCTGTTCCAGAAATCGTTAGAACCCCATTTTCAATATTATAGCTCCAAGAGCAGTCAGAATTGCCACAAGTTGAAGCATTCGCAATTATTGGGCGTAATATCACTGCCAATAATGCAGGTATAAGTATTTTATTTTGCATGTTTTCCTCCATATAATCAAACGATAAAAAAATCACTTTGAACCAAGATTCAAAGCGGGAGTTGTAAGAACTGCAAGTATTCAGTCGAAGTTATTCGCCACACAATGTGCTTATATCCTTCCCTCCCTTTCATAGGAGTTAATACTTGTCGTGTCTTACAAACACCGCAACCATTTTGGTTACATTTTTTATTTTGCCATACCTCAATCCAAAAGTCAAACAAAAAAAACCGCCTTTGAAAATCAAAAGCGGTTTACCTTTATGTTTGGAGAACTACAAAATCTGAATGTCGCCGGCGGCAATGCGACCTCTGTCATCATACGGCTCATAGCTGACGCGCTGTCCGTCATTTAAGTGCCTGATGCCTTTTTCTTCTAATTTTGTGATATGCACAAAAATGTCTTTGCTTCCATCTTCCGGCTCAATAAAACCATACCCTCTTCTATAATTAAACCATTTCACAGTCCCAGTAAACATTGGTATTCTTTCCTTTCTTTCAAGTTAAAGTTTCAGGCTGATAGGCTGCCTCTATAATCAAAAGCTAATATAAGACATTTTTTATAAATTGTCAATCAAAAATTGATTGTATATAATATATTATACTTTTAGTTGTGTATAACTTGATCAAAAGAAAAGGCCTCAAGCGTATTTTTGATATATTCGGTGCGATTTGTCGGAGAATGCGTTTTTTCTAAATAGAAGTTTAAGATATCCATAATCTCGTTTTGATATTCGGGCTTTAGTTTGGCTATGACACAAAGTTCATAAACAGCCGCCTCAAAAACTTGATCTTTTTTATTTTTCAAATCCTCTGCAATTAACAAATATGCGGGTGTAATGCCGTTTTTTTTGAAAGCACGTGTTTTGAGATCAACCGCATCGTTATCCGACGAGCCGAAAATCATTTCCCAAAAAGAAGATATTTTTTTGAGCATGTGCGCCTCCATTTTATTATTTATATTTTGTTTTTGCTTTTACAACAAAGATATTAAAAAATATTTGACAAGCTTATAAAAAAAGCGTATATACCACTCAACTTAAAAAATTGCTTCATCGTCTAATGGTAGGACAGCGGATTCTGACTCCGTCAATCTTGGTTCGAGTCCAGGTGAAGCAGCCACAAATGCACCCTTAAGGGGTGCTTTTTAGTTAAATGTATATTGTCATTCCTGCACCTGCGCGGCGCGTCAGGTGCTCAAGGAATCTCATCTTTGCGAAGCGCAATATTTTAAATTAATTCGTAGATGCCTTGAATTTTTCGAAAAAACCGAAAAATAGGCATGGCTTTACTCTGAATAAAAAAATTCACTTTTTTTTGTAAAAAAAAGACTTGACAAAAAAATCAGTGGGAGGGTAAAATGAAATCATAAAAAACGATTCTTTGTATTGGATAAACTTAAACATGGAGAATTGAGATGTCGCGTCAAATTGGTTTTTTTAATGATGTTGAATATTATGTTGAAGGTATTTACAGTAAAGATAAATTCATTGAGCGGGTTGAAAAAGCGGCAAGTGATAACAAATATGGCGATATAATCGAAAATCGCGATCAAATACATAACTTTGAGGATGTTCAAGATGTTGCACAATATGGTTGCTCTTTGGATGACAGAAAGTTGCTAAAATTAATAGAAGGATTAGATGCTCTTGTCCATACGCCTGCTGTCGAAACGGAAACATACCGTCCGTATTCGTCACGTATGTTAAAAGATTTTGATCTTAAAATGACACCGGCTTCTTTGCTGGCGGCTGAGACATTAAGACAACTGTCTATGCGTCTGCCAAGCGGGCCCTTTTTGGATAAGTCTTTTCCGGGTACAGAAAAGTGGGGATTGACGCGAACAAATGCCATTAAGGAATTTTATAAAGGCCAATTTAATGAAAACACTTATATGTATGATTTTGGCCAAATTGATTATTTACTTGCTAAAGAAGTCGCTAAGATAGAGAGGGAAATTGAATACCCGGACATTGTTGAAAAACGCCTTAACAAAGCAAAAAGAGCTCTATCTAGAAAAGATTGTGAGGCTTCATCCCTAGTGCCCGCAACACAAAGTGAAACTCATTGTGAATCATCAAAACCCAATAACCACGATGGCAATAGCGGTTTTGGTGGTGGCAGGTAGCTATTCATCTTCTTAGATTTAATGCCTCATCTTTTCGGTGAGGCATTTTTTTAAAACTACAAAATATTTTACATTTTTTTAGATTTTTCTTAAAAACTTCTTGAAATTTAAAAGTTTTTTAGGTATATTAGGCATAAAGGAGAAATGCTATGATAGATAGACCATTATACCTGAATAAGTTAATGTCTTGGAAAGACAAAGATACAATAAAGGTCATTACAGGTATTCGCCGCTGCGGAAAATCCAAGATGCTGGAATGTTTTGCTTCAAAATTAAAGGCACAAGGTGTGACAAGCAAACAAATCATCAAAATTAATTTTGAAGAGATGGGAGATGGGCAAATTACCGATGCTCAAACCTTGCATGATAAGATTGATGGCATACTTAAAAAAAATAAGGATAAAATGACCTATATTATGCTTGATGAGGTGCAAAAGATACCTGAGTGGGAAAAAGCTGTTGCATCGCTTCGCTTAAGAAAGAATGCTGATTTGTATTTAACAGGTTCAAATGCCTATATGCTTTCATCAGAACTGGCAACTTTTCTTTCGGGACGTTATGTTGAAATTAAGATGCTCCCGCTGTCTTTCAAAGAATTTCTGAGTTTTCACAGCTTTCCTTCCGATATGTCATTGGAACGCAAATTTGCTTTATATACCAAATTCGGAGGTATGCCTGCGTTAAAAGATTTTAATTTTAATGAAGGGCAGTCTTATGAAATCCTTGATGGTATCTATAACACCGTCTTGGTAAAGGATGTAACCTCAAGAGTAAAAACAACAAACATAACAGCAATAGAAAAAATTATACATTTTTTGGCTGACAACATATCTAATATCACAAGCACAAACAGTATCACCAACACTCTTTATTCCGCAAGAAGTATCGAAAGTAAAAATAATGCCTACGTTGAAGGGTATATCAATCTTTTAGAAAAATCTTTTATTTTCTATCCGATTCAGCGCTATGACATAAAAGGGAAAGAATTTTTACAGAGTTTAGAAAAATATTACATTGTAGACACAGGGCTTCGTTATCGTATCCTAGGCAGGTTATCCGATACAGGCAGAATACTGGAAAATATTGTATATTTTGAATTGCTACGTCGCGGATATAATGTATCAGTCGGAAAAATCGGTGATATGGAAATTGACTTTATTGCTACTCGCGGTGAGGAAAAAATTTATATTCAGGTATCAAATGAAATAAACGATGCTAAAACCAGAGAACGAGAATTAGGCGCATTGCAGGCAGTTCGGGATAATTTTGAAAAAATAATCTTAACAATGAACTATCTTCACATAGGAACGACCGAAGATGGCATCAAGGTTATTCACCTTATAGATTGGTTGCTTGAAAACTAAGTCTTTCCTTCACATACCGAATCTGTTCTTTAATTGCAATTACTTCTTTTCGATGAGCTTGTAAAAGTTGCGTCACTGTATAGGACGGGCAGCCACAAATGCACCCTTAAGGGGTGCTTTTTTTGGTTATTTTACTATTTTTACAATGTGGTATTCACATCTCAAGGATATTTTAAGATTTTTTTGTTAGTCTTTGGATATACAAATTGGATATACAAATATGTATATATCCGCTATCGGAGAAGTGACATGTGGCAAAAAGCGCATCTTAAAGACATTCCTGTTTTATCTCAAATGTTTTTCGAGGTTTTGGAAGAAAAACATTCTTATGTTTCGCATGGTGAAATGCAAATGGGTATTACCGATTCAACGGGAAAAATGATCTCAGGGGCGCAAGAGAGATGGGAACATTATATTAAGAAAAAAATTCAAAACAGAAGTCGTCAATATCCGTCACTTGTCTTGAAATATCAACGTGCGGGCAGAATTATCGCTTTCGGGATTTTTATGGTCACGGATGATGACTGGCGCAAGTTTGGTGTTGTTTGCGATATGGTCATACGCAAAAAATTCCGTCGACATGGTTTGGGCAATCAGCTTTTGCAAAAAGGGATAGAGTGGTTTGCCGATTTGGGCGTTGAAGATATATATTTGGAATCGGGTAAGAACAACCACTCTGCCCATCATTTCTATCAAAAACAGGGTTTCAAGCAAATATCTTGTGTTTTCAAACTTTCGTAAGGGCAAAAAAAATGTATTACAGTTTATTTGAAATTTTTTCGGTAGGAATCGGTCCCTCAAGCTCTCACACCGTTGGGCCGATGAAGGCCGCTCGCCGTTTTTTGGAAAACGTAAAAAATGCAGGCTCTCTTCAAAAAATTGCCCATATCAAAGCGCATTTATACGGCTCGCTTGCCTTAACCGGTGTCGGACACGGCACATTAAAAGCCATCACCTACGGCTTTTCGGGTCTTAATCCGGAAGAAATGGATGCTCACACAGATTATATTACCCCCATTGAAAACAGCGGAAAAATTTTGCTTTTGGGCGAACAAGAAATTCCTTTCAGCTTCAAAGATAATATTATTTTGGAAAAAAATATCTGCTTAAAAGAACACGCTAACGGTATGAAATTCACGGCTCTTGATAAAAAAGGCAAAATTCTCTTGGAAGAAACTTATTTTTCCGTCGGGGGTGGCACAATTGCACGCGAAGATGAAATCGGACAAAGAATTGACCGCAAGCCATATAATGTGCCTTATCAATTCAACACTTGCAAAGAGTTGATGCAAATTTGCGAGCAAAATAAAATGAGCATTGCCGAGCTCGTTTTACAAAACGAGAAAGCCATTTGGGGTAAACAATTTTCCATTCAAAAAAAGATGCTCAAGCTCTGGAATATCATGGAAGAAAATATCGGTTTGGGGCTCAGAACGGAAGGGGTTTTGCCCGGCGGTCTGCATTTGAAGCGCCATGCAAGAGAAATGTATAATCGCTTAAAAGATAAATTCAAAAAAAACGAAACAGATTCGCTCACCGCAATTGATTGGATCAATATTTGGGCAATTGCCGTGGCAGAACAAAACGCCGCCGGCGGGCGTATGGTCACCGCTCCAACGATGGGGTCGGCCGGTGTTATCCCGTCTGTTCTGCGCTATATGGTGCGCTATGGTCGGTTTGGATCTGATAATGATAAGAGGAAGGCTGTCATCACCTTTTTAGCAACGGCATCTGCCATTTGCAGTCTGTATCGCACAAATGCTTCCATTTCGGGCGCAGAAGTCGGTTGCCAAGGTGAAATCGGGGTGGCCTGCTCAATGGCAGCCGGCGGACTGGTTGCGGCGCTTTCGGGCACAAACAAGCAAATCGAAAATGCCGCTGAAATCGCCATGGAACACAATTTGGGGCTGACTTGCGATCCGATTAAAGGACTTGTGCAAGTGCCCTGCATTGAGCGCAACGCCATGGGTGCGATGAAAGCGGTTAATGCGGCACGCCTTTCTTTGCAACGCTCTTCCACGCATTTGGTCAGTCTGGATTCGATTATCAAAACCATGTATGAAACGGGTTTGAGCCTGAACGAAAAATATAAAGAAACATCGCTCGGCGGCATTGCAAAAAATGCTTTGAAGTGTTAATTTTCAATAAGGAGTTTGACAATGAAATATGTTTTGCTTTTATGTACTTTTTTATATGCAGGTTTTGCAAATGCTCAAAACTATCCCTTATATGAGATGGATGCCGTTTATCTGGCAACACTCAAAGCCGTTTTAGACTACAAGATGAATGATGAAGAAAATTTAGAAAAACTTCAAAAGCTCAGAGAAGATAAAAAATTTAATCAGCACCTTCAAAAAATGCTTGATAAGCTCAACAACAACAGATCCAAAGTCGGCTTAAACAAGAGGGTTTATGATATGCTCAAAAAAGACGGCCAAAAAATATATCAGGAGCTGAATTAACACTTTATTTAGTATCTTGTGATATAAGGCAATGAAAAGGAGGCTGATATGCTTAAAAAAGAATATACCGAGTTTCAAAAAAGTATTAAACGTATGCGTGAGATTGTGGTTCAAATCAACGGCGTCGTAGAGGGTGTGTCTAATGTCAAAAAATCAAGAAAGGCACCTCTATCCAAAACAGATAATGTGATTGCCATGCCAACGGTTCATGAGAAAGATTAAAAAGATGAAAAAATTTTTATTTATTTTGCCTTTGCTGATTGTTTCTGCCTGTGCAAACGAGCCGAAACAAATCAATGTTAATGAGGAAAATTATATTTCGGAAGCTGATGCAGCGCGTTATCGCGATAACATTATTGAAAAACGCCGCGGTCCTTCGTATGTATCGTATGAATATCGCGATGTTCGCATTGATGAATTAACGCCGCTTGCCGTACACTATTGCCGGCAAAAAGATGCAAACACAACCGCACAATTGCGTGAGATTATCATGCGCGAAAATCACTCGCGCTTGGCAACTTTTGATTGCATGAGCTTGCAATAAGAAAAGCGGCTTCCTATATAAACCTTTAGGAATATGTGTTTTTAAAGGCTGGTAAACAATGAAAAATTTATATGATGTTTTAGGTGTTTCAAAATCGGCAAGCGATACCGAGGTGAAGTCCGCTTACCGCAAATTGGCGCGTAAATATCATCCGGATTTGAACAAAGACGATAAAAGCGCGGCCGAAAAATTCAAAGAAGTGTCGTCGGCTTATGAAATTTTGGGCGATAAAGAAAAGCGCAAAAAATATGATGCGGGCGAAATAGATGATCAGGGCAAACCGACCGGATTCGGTGCCGGATTCGGCGGTGGCGAAAATCCGTTCGGCGGCGGTTCATATCGAACATACAGCTCTCAAAACCCCTTTGGTGACGGTGGATTTGACTTTTCTTCCATTTTCGGCGATGATATTATGAGCGCCTTTTCAGGCGCCACACGCGGACGCTCACGCGCACGTTCAAACCCTTTTTCTTCCGCACAAACAAAAGGACAAGATATTTCTTATTCACTTGATGTTGACTTTTTAGATGTTGCCAAAGGCGCGGAAAAAAAGGTCAATATCAACGGCAAAAATGTCAATGTCAAGATTCCGGCAGGCTTTGAAGACGGACAAACCTTGCGCCTTAAAGGCATGGGCGGTGCTTCGATGAGCGGCGGCGAAAACGGCGATGTCTTAATCACTGTTCATGTTTTGCCTCATCCTTATTTTAAACTGGATGGGAAAAATTTGTTGCTTGACTTGCCGATTTCAATCAAAGAAGCCGTTTTGGGCGCCAAAATCACCGTGCCGACCTTGAGCGGCAAAGTCAAAATCAGTGTCCCGCCCTATTCTTCAAGCGGTGAAAAGTTGAGATTGAAAGGCAAAGGAATCAACAGCAAAACAGGCGTCGGTGATGAAATTATTACCTTAAAAATTATGGCGCCTCAAGAACACAACAAAATTTTGGAACAAGTCCTCACCGAAATGGGCGACGTGCCGCAAAGGAACTTTTCATGAAGCTTGAAAATTTGATTGATTTTGAATGGTTGAACGAGCCTGAAAATGTCAACTTTGCAGACAAAGAAATTAAGCTCATTGCCAACGCAAACACCGATTTTTGGCAGGCGCTTCACCACAAACTCAAAAAAGATAACGGGCATTTTTTCTACAAAAAAACGGAAGGCAATTTTTCTTTTGTTGTGAAATGGCGTTTTGAAAACGCAACACCTTTCAAGCAATGTGGCATAATGGCGCGCATTGACGAGCGCAACTGGTTTAAGGCCTCGCTCCTTTCAAAAGATGAAATTTCGCCCGAAATCGGCACATGTTTAACCGTCCAAGGCTATTCGGACTGGGCGGGGGCAATGCTTTCTGAAATGCCGAACGAAATTTTTTATAAGCTGGAGCGCCGAGGTGATGACTTTGTTTGTTATTATTCTCTTGACGGTCAAAAATACATCAGGTTGCGCCAATTTTATTTGCGCGGGGTAGAAAATGAAATCAAAATCGGTGCGTATCTTGCCTCCCCTCAAAACGAACCTTTTGCCGCCGTTTTAGATGAAATTGATTTAAGCTGATTTTTTTTCGAGATTGTTTTAAAAAAATCTCCCGTGTCTGCCTTTTAAGGTCAAAACACGGGAGAGTAAGTTTTGGACGTCGTCCTTTCTAGCACGGGAAGTCCAGCGTTGAGCAGGACTCCATGACACGCTCGGCAATCTCATTACCGGTCATGTTCTCATCGAACTCTACGAGCTCGACATTTCTGCCGGCAGCCTTGGCAGCCTTGACGATGGCATCCCAGTGCTCGGTGAGAGCCTTGTTCGCCACCACGACCATGCGTACCCACGGGCAGCAGGCCAGGATGACCCACGTATGGGTGCCTGCAATCCCGACGCAGTAGTCGCAACCGCCGTAGACAGGGAGCAACTTTTCGTGGGCGACACCACGGATGCCGTAGACATCGGGGTTGCTCTCGGTGCCCGGCACGTAGAGCCCGAAGTCATCTGCAAGGGCGTCCACAGCCGGCTTGTCAGCAACTTTGTTAAAGTGCTGACCCAAGACGAGCCGAACACCCTCAATGGATTTCAGGAAGTTGAAGACATTGGGGGTCAGGCTCTGCTGGGCGGCATTGAGCCCGCAAGCGCCGTCACTCACGAGCTTCTGGGGAACAAAAAGGATGTTCTCCATCTCCGAGAGCTCCGGATAAACGGCAGAGGGCTGCCGTGTGGGGGTCAGAGTCGACTTGAAAAAGTCTGTCCACACTTCATCAGACAATGTGCCGGCTTTTAGCTCGCCGATGATGTCCCAAGCATCGATGTTCTCACGCTCCTCGAAGGGAACGATCTCCATTTTGCCATAGAAGAAGCTCATCACATCATAGATGCGCTGAGCCTCGGCGTCATACTCTTCCTTGTTGTCCTTTTTGGGAGCGATGAGGATTTTCACGCCATAGGCATTGGCGAAACCACATGCCATGATTTCATGGCCGAAGCTTGAAGCAATAACGATATTTTTCATAACTGAAAAAAATTTTTTTTCTACGTGTTCCTACTCCTTAGGTAGACATCACGGGAAAAAACATACCGTCCGACGAAACGTCCGATTTGTAATTTCCAAATAATTAAACATAATGAGATTTTAAACTTTCCTTCTTGAGGCTCAACCTCTGTGAGCCATCAATTTTATGTTACACAATGCACATTTTGTCTAAAGTCTATCATAAACGTACGTTTAAATCAATCTTTTTTTTTAATTTTTTTTATCACGTAAAATCAATCACTTAAAAACAAGCCCCCCCCAATGATAAGTGTGCGATTTAAACGTACGTTTAAATTGAACAATCATGAAATTCTTTTTTAATGGAAATACAATCGGTTAGACATTTTTTGAGTCACATGGCTTAAGCATTAAAAATTTTCCCACACACAAGCAAAAAAAGTCTTGCATTCTTAAAAAAAAGTTCTATACCTACCCGAAGGTATGTAAATAAATTTTAGGTTCAAAACTTTGAAGCGCACAAAAGAAGAAGCTTTAGAAACGCGTCAGGCCATTTTACAATCGGCACTTGATTTATTTTATCAAAAGGGGTATTCCAAAACAACTTTTGAAGAAATTGCTACGCGTATCAACCTCACCAAAGGTGCTGTTTATTGGAATTTTAAGAACAAGCCTGATTTGGTCATTGCGCTCATAAACGCCTATGTTGAGAAAAAAAAGAAATATCTTGAACAAAAAGTGGCTTTTTTAAAGCATTTTAAAGATATTGAGACGTATTTTCTTGCGACGACGGATTTTATTTTAGGTGATGAAAATGCCTTAAAACTTGCATTTTTTCTTTCGCTTCAAATGGAATGGTCTGAAACAATTATTACCAAAGTGCTTGAAAATATGAGTCAAAACACGGCATCTTCTTTTGAGTATATTAAAACAGCATTGGTTAATATGCAAAAAAATGGTGATATTCGAACGGATATTGATGTGCAAATACTCACCTCCATTTTGTTTAATACCTGGTGCGGACATTTAGAGGCTTATTTAAGCAAAAAATGTTCTATTGATTTGAAAACAATGGTGCAAAAAAGTTTTGATGTGTTATTAAACGGTTTGAAAAGAAAGGATTGAATATGTTACTGACAAAACCGCATAAAAGTGTGATCTTAAAACGTTTGGCTTTTGTGATTTTTTGCATAGCCATCGGTTGGTATTTAAAAGGTAAAATGACTCCTTCAATGGGCATGAGCGGATTTGGTGCCGGCACACCTTATGTTTTGATGCAGGAGGTTACTCTTGAAGATACAGCCAAAGCTGACACGCATATCGGTCACGTGGAAGCCATCAACAGTGTCAATATCCAGCCGAAAGTGAGTGGCACATTAGAAGCCGTTCATTTTGAGGAAGGCAGTTTTGTCAAAGAAGGCGATGTTCTTTTTACGATTGAGCCTGAAATTTTTGAGGCAACCCTTAATTTGCGCAAGGCAGAATTGGAACGCGCCAAAGCAAGCCTGACTGAAGCTGAGCGCAACTACAACCGACAGATTAAACTCTCAAAGCAAAATATTGCTTCAAAGGCCACATTTGACACTGCCGAAAGCACTTATTTACAAGCTAAAGCAAATGTTGCTCAGGCTGAGTCAAACTTGTCACTTGCTCAAATTAATTATGATTATACCTTTGTGAAAGCGCCGATTAACGGTTATATCGGCAAAGCTTTGGCAACAAGAGGAAACAGCGTTGTTGCTTCAACAAACACGCTTGCGCGTATTGTCCAACTTAACCCTGTTCGTGTGGCTTTCACTTTAACAGATAAAGAATTTATTGCTTTTAAAAACAGTGCACAAAAACAACCTGACATGAAGGCGCGTATCACGCTTCCCGACGGCACGGTTTTAGTCAAAGATTTCAACGCCGGATTTGTTGACAATGAAGTGAGCACAAGTACCGCCACTGTTTCTATTTACGGTGATTTTGAAAATGATGCCGAAAACCTTATTCCGGGTAGCTATGTTCAGATTGCACTTATCTTAAAACCTGAAATGAATATTGTTATTCCTCAAGCCTCTCTTGCCCAGGACGAAAACGGTTTTTACACTTATGTTATCACAGATGATGGCGTTGCCGAAGAACGCCGTTTGATGATGGGTGATGTCGTTGGCGATAAACAAATTGTCAAAATGGGGTTAAAGGCCGGTGAAAGAGTTGTGATTAAAGGCATTCAAAAACTTTCAAGCGGCACAAAAGTAAAAGCCGCCCTTGTCATACCTGCAACAGAACTTTAAAAAGGATAAAAAATTATGTTTTCAAAGTTTTTTATTGAACGTCCGCGTTTTGCGATTGTGATTGCAATTGTGATGCTTCTTGCAGGCATCATCTCCGTTTTTTCACTCCCGATTTCGCTTTATCCGCAAATCACCCCGCCTGAGGTGAACGTGACGGCAAACTACACCGGTGCTTCGGCCGAGGTGGTTGCCAACACCATCGGTATCCCGATTGAGCAGAAAGTCAACGGTGTTGAAGATATGCTTTATATGTCATCAACCTCGTCAAACACAGGTTCATACCGCCTCGCTGTCAGCTTTGAGGTCGGCACCGATCCGGATATGGCACAAGTCAAAGTTCAAAACCGTGTTCAACAAGCCATGAACAAGCTCCCGACCGAAGTTCAGCAGTATGGCGTTTCGGTCAAACGCCGCTCATCTGATATTTTGGGCTTTTTGGTTGCCCGTTCGCCAAACGGCACGCACGACCGAAGCTTTATGAGCAACTATATTGAAAACAATGTTAAAAACAATTTGGCGCGTCTTTACGGTGTGGGTGAAGTTAGCGTTTATGCCGCACCACTTTCGATGCGCGTATGGCTCGACGCTGACAAAATCGCCGCCTTAAACATCCCCGTATCAAGTGTCAGGGCTGCCATATCAAGCCAAAATTTTCAACCTTCTTTAGGTTCGGTCGGTTCCATGCCGGGCGACGACGGGCAGCAAATGGTCTATACTTTGGAGACACAAGGCCGTTTGAACGAAGCCAAAGATTTTGAAAACATTATCGTCCGTACCGAAGAAGACGGCGGACTTGTGCGCTTAAAAGACATTGCACGCGTTGAAATCGGCTCCGAAAACTATGTGTTCAAATCTGAAATTGACGGGGCAACTTCTGTTTCCATCGGGCTTAACACACTTTCAGGGGCAAATGCCATTCAGGCGATGAAAGCCGTCAGGGCCGAGCTCAAACGTTTGGAACAATTTTATCCTGAAGATTTTACAATTGAAGTTTTCTTTGATGCGACAGACTATATTAAAGCTTCTATTAAAGAAGTGGTCGAAACGCTTTTGATGACCTTCGTTTTGGTGGTTGCCGTTTGTTATATCTTTTTGCAAGACTGGCGCTCAACACTTGTGCCGTCTATTACTATTCCGGTTTCACTCTTAGCAACCTTTGCGGTGATGCTTGCATTTGGATACAGCTTAAATATTTTAACATTGTTTGGGTTGGTGCTTGCCATCGGTTTGGTGGTGGACGACGCTATTGTGGTGGTGGAGCGCGTCTTGACCTTAATGGAACAAGAAAAGCTTTCACCGCATGATGCCTCCATCAAAGCCATGGAACAAGTTTCATCGGCCATTGTCGCCACAACTTTGGTGTTGCTTGCCATTTTTGTGCCGATTGCTTTTATCGGGGGCATTACCGGCAAAATCTATCAACAATTTGCGATTTCCATTTCATTTGCCGTGGCGTTTTCATCGCTTAATGCTTTGACGTTGTCGCCTGCTTTGTGTGCAACTATTTTAAAACCCTTAAAACCGGCAACACATGGTCCGCTTTTGTGGTTTAACAAAATTGTCGACAAGAGCCGAAACAAATATCTGGCGATTGTAGGCTATATTGCACGTAAAGTGAGCGTTATTGCACTCATTTTAGGGCTTTTGTTTGTCTTTAATGCTTTGTTTTTCAAGGTGAGTCACACAAGCTTTATTCCATCTGAAGACCAAGGTGTGATTATCACAAACATTCAACTCCCCGAGGGTGCGACACAACCTCGCACAGATGAAGTGATTAAAGAATTCATCCCTATGGCAAAGGCTGAAAAAAGTGTTGAATCGGTGATGGATATTATCGGTTTTTCAATGCTCTCCGGACAAGGCGAAAATGTCGGTATTGCCGTTATTAACTTAAAACCATGGGATGAGCGCAAAGGAAAGTCCGAATATTCAACCAATATCTTAAATCGCATTAAAGCGCAAGTTGCCAATATTCCGGAGGCGGATATCAACCTCTTTGAATTTCCGGCCATTCCGGGGCTTGGCAACACCGGCGGTATGGACTTTAGGTTGCAATCAATTGATTCGACCGATCCGAAACAGTTGGAGATTGTCACCAAGGCCTTTCTTGCAAAAGTTAATGCTTTGCCTGAAATTATGTATGCCTTTTCGACCTTTACGGCTGCAACCCCGCATGCCCATATTGAGATAGATAAGCAAAAAGCCGAAGTGATGAATGTTTCCATCTCATCCATTTATTCCGTTTTACAAAACTATCTCGGTTCGGGCTATGTGAATGATATCAATATCGGCACACAGGTCAACAAGGTGATGGTGCAGGCTGATTGGCCATATCGTAAAGACATTGACAGCATCCGCAAAATCCATGTACCTTCAAACAATGGAAATATGGTGCCTTTAGGGAGCCTGATTAAAATTGAGATGATTCAGGCACCACGCAGTTTAGACCGCTACAATCAGTTTCCGGCAGCCACCATCACAGCTATGACCGCTCCCGGCATTTCAAGCGGACAGGCTATGCAAGCGATGGAAAATTTGGCATCTTCGGTTTTGCCTGACGGATATAACTATGAATGGTCAACCATGAGCTTGCAAGAAAAGAAAAACAGCGGACAGGTCGGCTATTTAATCGCGCTTGCCGTTTTGTTTGCATATCTGTTTTTGGTGGCACAATACGAAAGCTGGATGTTGCCTGTTTCGGTTTTGATGTCTGTGTTGGTTGCTATGCTCGGTGCATTTGTCGGCATTTTCATCACAGGATTACCGCTTAGCATTTATGCGCAACTCGGCTTGATTTTGCTCGTCGGTTTGGCGGCTAAAAATGCTATTTTAATTGTGGAATTTGCACGCGATGAACGCGCCAAAGGCGCCTCGATTGACAAAGCGGCAACCGTTGCCACCAAAGAACGTTTCAGAGCCGTTTTGATGACCGCATTTACCTTTATTTTGGGTATGCTCCCCTTAATTGTTGCCACCGGTGCCGGCGCAGGAAGCCGTGTTGCCATCGGCGTGCCTGTTTTTTACGGTATGCTCATCGGCACAATGGGCGGTTTGCTCATTATTCCGCTTTTGTATGTTCTTTTCCAAACCATCACGGAAAAATACGGCAAAGCAAAATAGAAAAGAGCGCTCATTTGAGCGCTTTTTTTATCTCTCAATTTCGTAGCAAAGCGGATAGCTTGTGCCATCAACGGAAAGGTATGTATCCCTGCCCTGACGCGTCAATGTCATTTTAGAATCCGAGTTGTCATAACGCGTGCCGCTTTCTGAGGCTGTTTGATGCAAAACCGTGCTGTTGCCGTTGATTTTGATGATAACCGAATCATCATCTAAAAATTCGGCTTTCACAATCTTGTCACCGCACTTATATTCTTTTGTTTCGTCAATTTCGACCGTATTGGCGCAAGCCGATACCAAAAAAAGTAACCCTAAAATAAAATATCGCATCAAAAAATCTCCTTAAAAAAATATGATAAGGAGATTTAATCGCAAAATGCCGTTTATCAAGGCAGAATTTTATTGCTTTATTAATTTTTTTAGCCTATACTTTTTTTTGTTGAGATAGCCCAAATCTCAACAAGGGGATTGTTAACTCTGAATCTTATGGGCAAAGGAACTTTTGGCTTTTCAAAGGTTATTTTGTTGTATGGGCCCGCCTGATAGGTGGGTGCCGGCGAAATAAGGCTTGCACGAATAAACCGATCTACTTCTCATAAGATTCGTAGTTAACAACACCCGCCATTTTAGTGGCGTTTTTTGTTTGGGCTGACAGGTAGATTCTTTTGAGCGGTATTTGTGCTTTTTTCGGACATCGTGACACACCTTTAACACAAGAACTCGAAAATAAACTTGAAGAGAGTGTGCTTGATTTAATCTCGACAGGTATTAATGAATTTTGGGTTTGTAACGAGGGGAATTTTGATTGGGTTTCACGCATCGTCATGACGCGCCTTAAAAAACAATATTCTTCACAAATTTATGTTTGTTTTATGAAGAACCATCCGGCTAACGCCGGAGGTATCTCCGTTCCCTCCAAGCTGCGCTTGCCAATCCGACTGAAAGTCGGCTTGGAATTCGCTTTCCACTGGCTGACGCCAGTGGTTTGCGCATTTGATGTTATCAGTGCTTATAACCCCGATAAATTTTCAACCCTCAAAAGGCAATCTTTAGAGCAAAAATATGAATTGGATTATCCGGCTGAAATTGCCGACAAACCTCCGAAATTTGCCATTTTGGAACGTAATAAATATATTGCAGACCGCGCAGATGTCATTATCTGTTTTATTAAAGAGAAAACCGGCGGAGCCTATCGTGCTGTTAAACGCGCACAAAAAAACGGCAAGAAAATCATCAATCTTGCCGATATACAAATTTAAGCAGGATAAAAAATTTTATTTGTAACGAAGTTTGAAAGTATTTCCTGTCGGTTTACTCACAGCTGTTGCTTCTTCAACGCTATAAATGCGTTTATTTATACGATTTCCTTTTGCAAAATCTTCAAGTGAACGATAAAATTTTGAGCCTACTCTGAATGGTTGACCGGTATTTGCTGCGGCTAAAATATCTTTGCATTGCGCTTCATCAGCACAAGCCGCACCATAAACCATTAAATCTGCCGTTGCAAAAAGCTTGCCATCAGAGGTTTGATAAAGTCCGGTGTCGGGATTTTTTGTATATTCCACGACAGAAACAGCTTCTCCTTGTCCCTTGTTTTCACACACAGAAGCATCAAGGCAATATATTTTAACGTTCAACTCTTTTCCGCCGACCTTACCCAAATAAGAAAATGCATTATCCGCAATATCAGGCGTTCCCTCTATAACCAAGCTGTTTGTATAAGTCTGAAAAAAAGCATTTTCACCGATTGAGCCGACCGATGACGGAATAACTAAATTTATCATAGGCAGATTCTCATCACCGAAATCAGGATGTGCCGCCCAACCGAAAGCATAATCCCCGATACTTGTCAATGCATTTGACAACCGTACATCTTTAAGACTGTAACAACTGTCAAAAGCGGACGCTCCTAACGATGTCACCGTATCTGATATTTCTGCAGTTTTGACAGATGCATAGTCAAAAGCATATTCACCGATATTTTTAACACCCTCGACAGAAACAGAAGTATAATCATACCCCCACGGCACATTTGTTTCACCAAAACCCCAAGGACCGTTGTATGGCCCGTGAGGGCTGTTGATTGGTTCTGAAGATTCCTCACTGTTGTATGCCAAATCTCGGTAAAATTCATAATCTCTCATCTCACCTGATCCTGTTATTTGAAGCTGTTCGCCGATTCTGCGAGCCGTGCATAAATCAGATGCCGTTTTTCCGCAATCCCAGCAATTTTGCTCCCCATCGGCGCAATCGCTGGCGGCTTTTGCATTAAAACTAAGCATCGCACACAAAATCAAAATCCATTTTTTCATAAGTTAAACTCCTATTCTTTATGCTATCGTAAATTAACAAAAACACCTTGAAAAAAAATCCAAAGTGGGAGCTTCAAGACTGTTTGCGTACAGTTTGGCTTATTCGACATTAAAATAATGCTTATTTCACCTACTCCCTTATAAGGAGTTTATACGCAAAAGTGTCTTGAAAACACCATAGCCAACTCGGCTACATTTTTAAGTATGCGCTATTTTTTTGATTTTGTAAAGCAAAAAAATCAGGTTCTCTTTTTAATAAAGAAAACCTGAAATGACCAATAAAAACTCTTTTATTTTCTTTTTTCGGCAATGGCTTGCCACATTTTTTCCAAGTTATAAAATTCACGAACTTCGGGGCGGAACAAATGCACAATCACATCAAAGGCATCAATCAGCACCCAATCGGCTTTGTCTTCCCCCTCAATCGTTGCCTTAAAACCTGCCTTTTTCAGTGTCTCCATCAATTTATCTGCAATAGAAGCCACATGGCGATTCGATGTGCCGGAAGCCACAACCATTTGGTTTGCAATAGATGTTTTCCCTTCCAAATCAATCACAACAACATCTTCTGCCTTGTTGTCATCTAAAACTTTTTGAACAATTTTCAAAATTTCATTTTTTTCCATTTGTTTTTCCTTTTTTAATCAAGCGGCGACCAAGGTTTTGAAGGTGTTTCAATATGCACTGTCTCATCTTCCTTTGGTGCTGTTTTTTTGATTTTAACATATTTTAAGAGCTCGCGCGAAACTTCTGTCAGCCCTGTATGTGCAAAGGCGGATATGGCAAAAACTTTTTTGCCTGTTTCTTTTTCAAGCGCTTTGATTTTTTTTCTTAAATCTTTTTCATCTATCGAATCGGCTTTATTAACGGCAACCACTTCCGGCAACGCACACAAACTTTCTTTATAAAGCTTCAATTCCGATCGAATCGTTTGATAGGCCTTGACAACATCATCTTGCGTACCGTCAATGATATGCAAAAATGCCGAGCAGCGCTCCACATGTTTTAAGAATCTGTCGCCCAAACCCGTGCCCTCATGCGCGCCTTCAATCAGCCCCGGAATATCTGCCAAAACAACTTCGCGATTGTCCACCCACATCACCCCTAAGTTCGGGTAAAGCGTTGTAAACGGATAGTCCGCAATTTTTGGTCTTGCGCGTGTCACAGCCGACAAAAAGGTAGATTTTCCGGCATTCGGGAAACCGATTAACCCCACATCTGCAATGATTTTTAATTTCAGCCAAACCCAAAGCTCCTCGCCCGGCCATCCCGGCTCAGCATAACGCGGTGCTTGGTTGGTTGAAGTCTTGAAGCGCATATTTCCTCTGCCCCCGTCACCGCCTTTGGCAATTAAAAAGCGCTCACCCGGGGTGATCATATCTTTCAAAACCGTTTCGCCGTCTTCTGCCAAAATCTCGGTTCCGACCGGCACTTTGATAACCACATCTTCGCCTTTGGCGCCGCACATTTCAGAGCCCATACCGTGCTGACCGCGCGGGGCCTTAAAATGTTGTTGATAGCGGAAATCAATCAATGTATTGAGGTTTTCAACCGCTTCAAAATAAACACTGCCGCCTTTGCCGCCATCACCGCCGTTAGGTCCGCCGAATTCAATATATTTTTCACGGCGAAAAGCGACGCAACCGCGCCCCCCGTCACCTGATTTGATAAATATTTTTGCCTGATCTAAAAACTTCATGGGTTTATTTTAATGCAAATCATCAGAAAAATAAAGGGGGTAAAGATTTTACCCCACATTTATTGTTTATCCTCAAAGGCATGCTTACTCTGTCACAACAGAGACGAACATTTTATCGCCTTGCTCTTTGAACTCGACTTTACCTTCAGCCACAGCAAAAATAGTATGGTCTTTGCCCATATCAACATTTGCACCCGGATGATATTTTGTTCCGCGTTGACGGATAATGATGTTTCCGGGGATAACGGCTTCACCGCCGAATTTTTTCACACCTAAGCGACGACCGATAGAATCGCGCCCGTTGTTAGAGCTACCGCCTGATTTCTTATGTGCCATCGTGTTTCTCCTTTATGCTTCTTTTTCTTTTGCACAAACATCCAAAATCTTCACGAGTGTGATTTGTTGTCTGTGGCCGTTTTTACGACGATAGTTTTGTCTTCTCTTCTTTTTGAAGATAATCACTTTCGCGTCTTTGGCTTGTTTCAAAACAGTTGCCTTAACGCTGGCACCCTTCACGAAAGGTTTGCCGATTTTTTCATCAAGGGCTAAAACTTCATTGAAAACAACTTCAGCGCCTTCAGCTGCTGCAAGCTTTTCAACCTTAACAACATCACCCGTTGTTACTTTATATTGTTTTCCGCCCGTTTTAATAACTGCGAACATTTTCTTTCACCTAAATTAAATTAAATCGTGTGTTGCAATATACCTAACTTTTTTTATCTGTCAAGAGAAAATGTATATTTTATTTATTTTTTTGCTTTTCATCTCTGCGATGCAAAGCGCGATATAGCTCCGGACGCATAAATTTTCCCTTCCAAATGCCGATTTTTCGCTCTTTCGCACGTTTTTGCGCAAGCTCGTAACGCTCATGCTTATAAGCAACGGCAAGCCCTTTTTTGATCATTTCAAGATTTAAGTTCACATCGCCCGCATAGCACACACTCAAATCGCGCTTGTAGCGGTCAACATCTTCGGCAACGCATTTCACCTTTTTGCCAACAGCGGATTGCTTTTCAATCATTTCCTCCAAATAGGCTTTGGCAAGCTGTCCGCACTGATATGGTTTTCCTTTTTCATCATAACACTCCTGAAAATATTCGGGCGCATCAATGCCTATCAAGCGGATTCTCTTAGCCCCGAGCTCCAAGCTGTCGCCATCGACGACCTTGACATTTGAGCCGGCAACCGTTTCATGCGTCAGCTCAATTAAAACAAGGGCAATGATTAAACAAATCAACTTTTTCATAACCGCTGATTATATAAAAAAACTTTTTTAATGCAAGCTTAAATTTATTTACGATTCGTTCATATTATTGATTTATATTATGCTATATTCGATATAATTTATGGGGAAAAACCGTGATTAAATATGCTTTGAAAACATTTGTCCTGTTTGGCGTCGTTCTTGCTTTGGGCGCATGCAAAACTGCTCAAAAGTCAGATACATCTATTCGCGCGCAAGAGTGGCAACCTCAAATCAATATGCCTGTTTCGGTGGTTGTTTGCCGCGCCAAACAATGTGCACCGGCCAAGCTTTCGATGTCGAAGGAATATATCTATAATTCTTTGATGCACCTTTTAGAGCAAAATGCGCATGAGAAAGCGCTTATCTGTCAGGCAGATCCGTTCACTCATGTTTGCACGGAAGATTATGTAACCTTGCCGATTACCGTCGGGGTGACCCCTGCCAATATGTATTTGAACGATGTTGACATCACAGACATTTCCGTTGCCCTGAACCGCAGATCGATTGACTTGCTCTTGAACTACGGTGTTTCATACAACGGCCAAACCCCGACATGCAAACCGGCTAAATCTTTGGTTTATGTGAAAAACACACAAAACATTGTTTTGGAAGACAACGGTTATATGTGCAAAATGACAACCATCGGCAACACAACCATTAAAACGCTGTTTGCAATAGATTATATTGACTTGGATTATGGGTTTATCGGCGGATATTATTCCATCGGTTTGTCCGGTCCTGCTTACGGCGGTAGATCAGGCTATATGATGTTTAAGCTAAAAAATATCAGTGAGCCGTTGAATGCTGATTTAATACTGCAAGAACCTCAAAAAACAGAGGAAGAAATGAAAGCAGAACTTAAAGCTCAACTCAAAGAAGAGCTTCGGGAAGAAATCAAAGCGGAGGTTATAGCCGAACAACAAGTTGTTGAAGCCACGCCTTTTGAGGGTTATGAATGCTATTCAACAGAGCTTGAGCCGATGCCTTGTTATGAAGAATGGCCTTGTTATGAAGAAGAAGCCGTCGGCAAAATCATTTGTCCGGAACCGCAAGCCGAAAACTTCACCATCATCACGGAAACCGGCGAACAAATTGAGCGTTCCAAGGGCGTGATTATGCCAAAGGCGATTAAAAATATTAAAAATCAAAAAGCCGTCAACACCAAAAACATTAAGCCGACAAAGAATGAAACAACAAATATGTCGGTTTATAATCCGCCCGTTTCACAAGATGTGAAAGGAACCGAATATAACGGCGTTGAGGTTTTCCCGATTTATCAAAAAAAGAAATAACCTTTCTTTTCTCCCAAGGGAGCCGCTTTGATGCGGCTCTTTTTTGTATACAGAAAAAAGAAGCCTTATAAGCTTCTTTCATTTATTTTGTTTTGAGGTCTTATTTCAAACGGGTCATAAAACTTTTTGATTCCTGCATCTCGCGCCATTTGCTCCGCCTCGGCAAACCGCTCGCCCAAACGCTCAAAATTATGTGCATCATCACTGATAATTACCGGCACCTTGTGTTTTGCAAGCAAACCCATTATCCGTTTGCTCGGATACGGCTCGCCGTAGGCAAGCTTAAAACCGCTTGTGTTGATTTCGGCTCTTGCACCCGCTTTTGCAATTGTTTCAACCGTTTTGAGCTCATCTTCAAGCCACATATCTTCGCGCCCAAGCCCAACTTTTTTCATCAAATCCAGATGTGCCAAAAAGTTGAACAAACCGCTTTTTGCCGCCGCACGAACATTTTGAAAATATTTATGAAGCAAAAGATTTTGTTCTTCTTTTGGAGCGTTTTTCAAATCATGTGTATTATAAAGCGTTTTGTTTGCCGCCACAAAATGCGCCGAACCAATCAGATAATCCGGCTTTAAAACTGCACACGCTTTTTCAAAACCTTCGCGCCACTCATTGTCTCTGAAAAAATCAACTTCCATACCTTTATAAATCGGGAAACCTGTTTTTTCTTTCAGCTCATCAATGCGCTCATAATGCGGTTTGAACTTTTCAATTGCCTCTTCAAAAGAAGACGAATAAATATTTTGATATCCTCTTTGAAGCGCTGCTTCATACATTTTTGTTTCTTTGATATACGGACAAACAATAAAGTGATTTGAAAAGCCGATTTTCGACCAACCTAAATCTTTTGCTTGTTTTAGCATTTGCTCTTCGGTGTGCTTGCCATCAAAGCCGATGGTATGCGTATGAAGCGAAAATTTTTGCATTAGGCCTTTTGTCCTTTTAAGCGCTGATAGGCTTTTTCATATCCGATCAACGGGAGCAATGTTTTGAGCTCAGGCCCCGATGCTTCGCCTGTTAAAGCCATGCGAATCGGGTGGAAAAGGTCTTTACCTTTTAAACCTGATTTTTCTTTCACGGCATTCATCCAAGCTGAAAATGTTTCATCATCAAAGGCTTTATTTTCAAGCAAATCCGCTGCCATATCCGTTAAAGCTTTGTTTTCAATAATCGGTGTGATTTCATCGTTGCAAATACGTGCCCAAACGTTGATATCTTCAACTTTTTCCAAGTTGGCTTTTACTTTGTTCCAAAAAGTCTCATCCACACTCACGCGGTCTTTAACGTTTGAAAACGGCATTGTATGAATATGTTTGATATTAAAGTGCTTCAAGTCATCCACATCAAATTTCGGCTGAGCGTGTCCGATTTTTGAAAAATCGAGCGTTTCGGCAAGCTCATCCAAACTGTAAAATGAGCGAATGTCTTCTGATGTGCCGAGCTTGGCAAGATATGAGCAAATCGCCATATTCTCAACACCTTCGGCTCTTAATTCGCGAACACCTAGGCTGCCCAAACGTTTTGAAAGCTTGCCCTCTTTGCCTGTCAAGAGCGGCAAATGTGCAAAGGTCGGCACAAACCCGCCGATGGCTTCAAACATCTGGATTTGCGAGGCTGTGTTTGTCACATGGTCTTCGCCGCGCAAAATGTGCGTGATTCCAAAGTCCGAATCATCAATCACAGACGGCAGATGATACAAATATGAACCATCTTCGCGGATGATAATCGGATCGCTCAAATTGGCGGCATCATATTTGACCTCGCCCCTGACGGCATCATTCCACTTGATTTCGCCGGCATTTAATTTGAAGCGATAGTGCGGCTTGCGTCCTTCTTTTTCAAAGGCGGCGATATCTTCTTTTGTGTAGCTCAAAGCCTGCCTGTCATAAATCGGAGGCAAACCTTTTGAAAGCGCGCGTTTTCTTTTGAACTCGAGTTCTTCCGGCGTTTCGTAGCAAGCATAAATTCGGCCTTCTTTCATGAGCTTTTCGGTGATTTCTTTATAGCGTTCAAAACGTGCGGATTGGCGCGCTTCCGAGCTCCATGTGAGTCCGAGCCATTTGAGGCTTTCGCGCATTGAATCTTCATATTCTTTTTTAGACCTTGCAAAATCCGTGTCATCAATGCGGAGCATAAATTCCCCGCCCATTTTTTTCGCCCAAAGCCAGTTAAACAAAGCTGTTCTGGTGTTTCCGATATGCATATGCCCCGTCGGCGACGGTGCAAAACGAACTTTTATATTTGTCATTTATTTTATGTCCCTTAATCAAAATTGATGCCATTATATAAACTTCATTTCAAATTTCAACAGAAAAATACCTTGACATTTATCCTTTCTTAAAGCACTATTGACTTACAATATATTTTTATATTGAGCGCCGTGTCGGCGCGGGGTTTTCAATGACCTCAGCATCACTGGCAGTTGGATATCTGCCATAAAATGAATATATCCCCGACTGAAATGGTCGGGGAGCTTATGGCGAATGTTCAAGGTTTCCTAAAGGCCATAAGAGTCATTGTGATGCATGATTATTGAACTCCCTGACCGCCTTTGAGGTGGTTTTTGTTTTAATAAACGGGAGAATATACGATGGGTAAAGTTTGTGCTTTTTTCGGTCGTCGCGACGTATGGATATGCGAAAAAGAAAAAGAATTAAAAGAAAGGCTCGAAAAAGTTGTTGAAACGCTTATCACACACGAAAATGTAGACACATTTTTCGTCGGCGGACACGGTTTGTTTGATTACTGGGCGGGAGAAGTCACGCGCCGTCTAAAAACAAAATATCCGAATATAGAAACAATTCTTGTGATGGCGTATGGTTCACAGCTTCATCAAAAAAAACTGGTGCCGTTTGACACGTTTCTTTTGCCGGCAAATGTCGAACGATGCAAAAAGCTTTTCGCAATCCCTGCCCGAAACGAATATATGGTGAAGCACTCAGATTATGTTGTTGCGTATGTTGATTTTTTAGGCGGGGCATATAATGCCGTCAAACTTGCGCTCAAAAAGAAAAAAACAGTTATCAATCTCGGCTCTTGGGATTTGGTCGAAGAATTTGAATGAGGTGTTTTGCTTTATTTTTTTGCCCCGATACACACCAAAAACTCTTAAAAAAAAACTTGCTTTTGAGTTATAAATTGTATAGTATGCCATCAGTTTTTAGAAGATAATATATATGGTGAACTAAATGAAAAAATCTTTAACCGCCGCAGTTTTAGTGGCGTCTGTTTTGTCTTTTGACGTGAATGCCGCCTCTATTTTTGAAGCAATGGGCGATGCATATCAACATAACCCGACTTTGCAAGCCGGTCGTGCCGGACTTCGTGCAACAGATGAAAATGTTGCCATTGCCAAATCAGGCTACCGCCCGAATATTTACCTTAACGGAAACTACACCGACACACACGCCCACAATGACGTTGTTCCCGTCAATGAGGGCTATCGCAAATCTGTTGCCGCCGTTTTGAGCCAGCCTATTTTCAACGGCTTTTCAACTTTCAATTCTGTGAGAGCAGCCGACAAAAGCGTCGAGGCCGCACAAAGCGATTTATACAACATCGAACAAGAAATTTTGCTTGCCGCCTCAACGGCGTATCTTGATGTTTTGCGCGACGAATCGATTGTCAAACTCCAAAAAAACAATGAAGAGCTTTTGAAAAAACGCTTGGACGAAACACGTGAACGTTTCAATGTTGGTGAAGTTACAAGAACAGACGTTTCTCAAGCAGAGGCACGTCATAGTGCCGCTATTTCAGACCGCATTGCCGCCGAAGGAAACTTAGCCGTTTCAAAAGCAACTTATGTTGAAATTATCGGCACATCACCCGATGGTTTGGAAGAACCTAAAACCCTTGCCGATCTTTTTCCGAAAAATCAGGATGAGGCATTAAAATACGCATACGAGCATAACTACAACTTAAAGTCAGCCAAGAGCAATTTGGATTCCAAAACATATACGGTTGCGGCCAACAACGGTGCGCTTTTGCCTCAAGTGACTTTTGATGCGACAGCCTCACGTTCAAAATCAGAGTCCAAACAAACAAAAAACCCTGAACAAAACAGTTTTGAATGGGGCGTGAATATGAATATTCCACTCTACAATGCGGGTGAGACACGCGCCAAAATTCGCCAAAGCAAATATCAAAAATGGCAAGCGCAAGAACAGGTTCAAGCTGCTGAGCGTGAGATGATTTCAATCGTGACCTCAAGCTACAAATATATGCTTTCTAATGAATCGCGTATCAAGTCGGTGAAAGACCAAATCAGAGCTTATGCCATTGCGCTTGACGGGGTTCAACAGGAAGAAGCTTTAGGTAACCGCACGGTTTTGGATGTGTTAGATGCGTATCAAGAGCTTTTGAATGCCAATGTGCAAGAAGTTCGCGCTCGCCGTGACTATTATGTTTCGGGCATGGCTTTGCTGCTTGCCATGGGCAAACTGACCGCAAAAGGTTTGAATTTGAATGTTGAATATTATGATGCTGAAAAACATTCAAAAGAAACGCGAGGTAAATGGCTTTCTCTTTCGATTGACAAATAGGTGATTTTTTTATGATTCAAAATGACGACATATCAACTGAAGAAATTTTAGCTTCCATCCGAAACATCTTGCTTGAAAAGCAGGAGATTGCTTCAAAGGAAGAAGTTTTCGAACTCACCAAAGAGATGATACATAAATCCTCCTTAGAGCTTGATTACAACAAAGTGGTTGATGAGGTCTTAAAACAATATGCCGCCATTTTTGAGGCGGAAGAAACCGAGGCTAAAAAACAAGAAGTCCGAGTGCCGGAAAAGACGGATTTGTAAAGCGTTTGCCTTAACCCGTCTCCATTTTGACTTTTTGTGTTAACCATTTATAAAAAAATAGGAAATGTTATGTTAGAAAAAAATTATAATCCGAATGATGCGGAACAACGTATTTATCAAGACTGGGAAAAATCGGGCGATTTCAAGCCTGATATGCGCTCAAATAAAGATTCTTTTTCAATTGTGATCCCTCCGCCGAATGTGACCGGCGTTTTGCACATGGGACATGCTTTGGACGATACGCTTCAAGATATTTTGGTGCGTTACAACAGAATGCTCGGCAAAAAAGTTTTGTGGCAACCGGGCACAGACCATGCCGGCATTGCAACTCAAATGGTTGTTGAGCGTCAGCTTGCCAAAGAAGGCATTTCACGCCACGATTTAGGCCGCGAAAAGTTTATTGAAACCGTTTGGAAATGGCGTGAAAAATCAGGAGGCACAATTTGCAAACAATTAAGGCGTTTGGGCGCTTCGTGCGATTGGAGCAGAGAACGCTTTACAATGGACGAAGGGCTTTCGCGCGCTGTTGTCAAGATTTTTGTTTCGCTTTATAAAGACGGTCTGATTTATAAGGCAAAAAAGCTTGTCAACTGGGATCCGAAATTGATGACGGCCGTTTCCGATTTGGAGGTTTTGCAAAAAGAAACAACCGGCAAGATGTATTATTACAAATATCCGATTGAGGGCGAAGAGGGCGAATTTGTGCACATTGCAACCACACGACCCGAAACAATGTTTGGCGACACGGCGGTTGCCATCTCAAAAGACAACGAAAAATTAAAGCACCTCATCGGCAAAAAATGTAAGCTGCCCTTAACAGATAGGGTGATAGATATTATCGCCGATGATCATGCCGACCCTGTAAAAGGAACGGGTGCGGTAAAAATTACGCCGGCGCACGACTTCAACGATTTTGAGGTTGGAAAACGCCATCATTTGGAGATGATAAACATCTTAAACGAAGACGCAACCTTAAATGAAAACACGCCTTTTGAGGGGCTTTCAACGATGGAAGCGCGCCAAAAAACCATTGAGGCACTTGAAAAATTAGGTTTGATGGAAAAAATTGAAGACCATCCGATGGTTGTGCCCTATGGCGAAAGGTCAAACGCGGTGATTGAGCCCTTAATGACCGATCAATGGTTTGTTGATGCGCCAAAACTCGCCGTTGCTGCCATTAAGGCGGTTGAAAACGGCGATATGCAGTTTGTGCCGAAAAATTATGAAAAAACATATTTTGAGTGGATGCACAACATTCAGCCGTGGTGTATTTCGCGCCAACTTTGGTGGGGACACCAAATGCCGATTTGGTATGCTGATGACGGCACAATCTTTTGTGAAGAAACCGAACAAGAAGCTTATAAACAAGCCGAAAAACACTTTGGTAAAAAAGTTAATCTAACGCGTGAAACAGATGTGTTAGACACTTGGTTTTCATCAGGCTTATGGGCGTTTTCAACATTAGGCTGGCCTGATCAAACAGAATTTTTAGATACTTTCTATCCGACCTCCGTTTTGGTGACAGGTTTCGACATCATCTTTTTCTGGGTTGCCAGAATGATGATGATGAGCATGTATCAAATGAAAAGAGTGCCGTTCAAAAAATGCTACATCCACGGGCTTGTGCGCGATGAGCAAGGTCGCAAAATGAGCAAATCCAAAGGCAACACGGTTGACCCGATGATCACTATTGAAAAATACGGCGCCGATGCTTTGAGGTTCTTTATGGCTGCTTCCGAAACACAAGGTCGCGACGTCAACGTTTCCGACGCACGTATTGCAGGCTATCGAAACTTTGCAACAAAATTGTGGAATGCGGCCAGATTTTGCGAAATGAATGGTTGTAAATATACCAAAGATTTTGACCCTCAAAAAGTTCAGATGGATTTGAACAAATGGATTTTAGCCAAAGCCGATGAAGCCACATCGGAGGTCACCAGAAACTTAAACGATTTTCGTTTTTCAGATGCGGCGAATGCTGTTTATCAGTTTGTTTGGGGCACATTCTGCGATTGGTATATTGAGCTTTCAAAATCAGTGTTTTATGGTCAAAATGAGGCTGAAAAGAAAGAGACACAACAAACGGCTGCCTTTGTGCTTGACCGGATCCTTATCATTTTGCACCCGTTTATGCCGTTTATCACAACAGAACTTTGGAACAACTTGGCCGAGCGCGATGTCAAGCTCATTCACGCCCCATGGCCGGAAGTCAAAGCTCAAAATACAAACGCTTCAGCCATCGACTGGGCAATTGATTTGATTACATCTATCCGCTCATTGAGGGCAGATTTGAACTTGCCTGCCGGCACAAAATTGACCATGTTTTTAGACGGCTTAAAACAAAATCATTTAGACGAAACAAAGCAAATGGTTTTGTCGCTTGCAAGGCTTGAAAACATTGAGCTTTTGACAACCGAAGTTTCAAAAGATATGGTTCAAGGCGCATTTTCGGGCGGTGTGTTTTTCATTCCGCTGAAAGGTGTTGTTGATTTCGAGGCCGAAAGAGCGCGTTTGAGCAAAGAGCTTTCAGAGCTTGAGGGGCGCCTGAAAGGTTATAAAGCCAAACTCTCAAACGAGAGCTTTGTTTCAAGAGCGCCGCAAAAGGTTGTTGAAGAAGAAAAACGCCGCCAAAGCGAAGCTTTGGAACAAAAACAGAAGCTTCAAGAAGCTTTTGAGCGTATAAAAGATTTATAACTTTATTTTTGAAAGGAACATATTTATGAAAAAAACCATTTTATCTCTTATTGCCATTGCTTTCTTATCAGCTTGTGCAACTGATCCTTACACTGGCGAAAGCAAGGTTTCAAAAACCGCATGGGGCACAGGTATCGGCACAGCAGTCGGAGCAGGTGTCGGCGCTTTGATCGGCGGTGAAAAAGGTGCTTTGATCGGCGCGGGTGTCGGTGCGGCAGCAGGAGCCGGCACAGGCGGCTATATGGATATTCAAGCGCGAAAACTTCGCGAAAGTTTGCAAGGCACAGGTGTTCAGGTTGCGCGTGACGGGCAAAATATTCGCCTCATTATGCCAAACGCCATCACCTTTGACACCAACAACGATGTGATGAAAACAAGCGCCAACAAAGTGCTTGATTCTGTTGCCATTGTTGCCAAAGAATATAACAAAACAAACTTGCAGGTGGTTGGACACACGGATAGCACGGGCAATGACAAAATCAACATTCCGCTCTCTCAACGCAGAGCTGCAACAGTTGCAAACTATTTGCAATTGCGAGGTGTGAACGGTGCACGTATTTCAGTTGCCGGCATGGGGGCATCTCAACCGATTGCCTCAAATGACACGGCAGCCGGCCGCGAGCAAAACCGCCGCGTTGAAATCTACCTTATCAACGCACAATAAGTTTTTTGCTTTAGTGATAAAATTTTAAGCCTCTCAATCGAGAGGCTTTTTTTATTTCCACTTGATAAAAACACGGCACTCTGAATAGTCACACTGTTCGCAAACATCTGTCATATCATTGATTGTCATTTGTGACAGACATGGTTCATTACTTCCACCACAAAAAGAATCTCCGTAGAAAAAGCTACTTGCTTTTTGATCGTCGCCTCTTGCGGCGCTTTCACCATTATCAGAATAAGTATAATATAAATCTCTCGAATTTTCTCGTGCAATAATAAAAAGTTGCCTACAGAGCATTTTTCCTCCATCCGTTGACGCAAAATGATATGTGATTCCACCTTCATGAGATTTAGAGATATTAGGTTTAATTTTATTGTAAAACATATCTTGTAAAAAGGTTGAATCATAATAAATAAATCCGTTCGGAATCATGTTCATGGCTTTAATTGTATCTGCATGGTAAGTTGTTTGTGTTGTATCATATTCAAGTTTTGGAAAAAGTGCCATATAGTTTTGTAACAATTGGCTATGTGCATCTGTAAACTGATTTAATTTATGCTGAAACATCGCCTTTGAGTAACCTGCCAAAGCGCCGGCACTTAAAACACCGATGATTGCTAAAACTCCCAGCATTTCAACCATACTCCTGCCACTGTCTTTATTCATTTGTCGTTCCTTTCGCTCTATTACATAAAAAAATCCGCTTTGGAAAATCAAAACGGGGAGCTAGTAAACTGTCCGAGAACAGACTCTTTTATTCGTCATAAAATACGCTTATTTCAAGAACTCCCCTTCATTGAGGAGTATTCTCGGATATACCGTGTTTACTAGACACCGCAGCAACTCACTGCACTTTTTATCATAAGCCTTAAGATAAAAAAATCAAGCATTATTTTTCATCATTATATCCGCCGCCGGTTGCCTTATAAAAGGCGATGATTTTTTGATATATCGCGCCGTTTGACTGCGCCAAATCTGTTTCAGCTTCAAGCAAATCCTGCTGAACTTCCAAAAGCGCGGCATATTCAATCAGCCCGCTTTCATATTTTTCTTTCATGGATTGAAACGCTTGCCTCATACTATGTGCCGCGTTTTGTGAGGCGCGGTTTGTTTGGTATTCTTTTTGCAAATTTGTCAGAGAATCGGCAAGTTCTTTGACGGCGCCAAGCAATATTTCACGATAGTTCTGGTATGTTTCTTCCATTTTTTCGCGCTCCAGCTCAATTTGGTTTTTGAGCTGTCCGAAATGGAAAATCGGCTGCACGAGTGAGGGCTCATAGCCATATGCCTTGCTTGATGATTTGAAAAGTCTTGAACCGGCGCTTGATTGCAACCCCAAGAGCCCTGAAATCGACACATTCGGATAAACAGAAGCAACAGCCTCTCCGATTGCCGCATTTTGTGCCACCATTGCCTTTTCGGCGGCTTTGACATCAGCGCGCGTGCGGATGATGTTTGCCGGCAAATCAAAAAGTTTTTTCATATCATATTGATAGGCCTTTTTAATCGGATTTGCTTTTTTTAAGCTCAAATCAACACCCAACCCGTCGGGCAATGTTCCGGTGAGCACGGCAAGCGCTGTCTGATAAGCTTTGATTTGAGCCTCTAAGGCCGGAATTAAGGCCTTTGTTTTGCTGACCACATATTTGCTTTGATTATAGCTTGCAAGGTCTGCCAAACCCGCCTGATATTTTGCCTCAACCGTTTTAAAAATATCTTCTTGCAAGGCAAGATTTGCTTTTGAAATGCGCCATTTTTCCTGAACCGTTTTGAGTGCAAAATAGGCGCTTGCTGTTTCGGCTGCAATCACAGCCTTGATATTTTGCAAATTGTAGTAGCTTTGCCAAAACTGTGCGGTCGTTTTTTCGTTTAAGCGCCTACCCGCGCCCCAAATATCTATCTCCCAATTAGCGTCAAATCCTAAAGAAAAATAATTTGTGTCGGCGATAAGTCCGATGTTTTCGCTTGCCCTTGCATAATCATAACTTGCCGAACCGTTTAATTTCGGCAGATATTCGGCTCTTGCGATTTTGACCGATGTCCGCGCTTGTTTTAAGCGCTCTATACCGCTCAAAACAGAGGTGTTGTTTGAAAGGCTTTTTTTTATCAGCGCATTTAGGCTCTCATCTTTAAAATCTTGATACCAACACGGGTCGATTTTCAAATCTTTTCCCGTGAGTTGAAGACTCTCGGCAATCTGCCGATCTTGATAAACATCTCTTCTTTCAAAATCTGGGCCAACCGTGCAAGAGGCCATAAACACAAAACAGAAAACAATGAAGAACCATCCGGCTAACGCCGGAGGTATCTCCGTTCCCTCCAAGCTGCGCTTGCCAATCCGACTGAAAGTCGGCTTGGAATTCGCTTTCCACCGGCTGACGCCAGTGGTTTGCGCATTTGATGTTATCATCTTACGCATCTTTTTTCTCCTGATGATAGCCTTTCTTTTCTTTGAAGGTTTCAAAAAGGGCAAACAAAGCCGGAATAAAGATAATGCCGATAAAGGTTGCCGCAATCATCCCGAAAAAGACCGATGTGCCGATGGCATGTTGCGAGGCAGCGCCCGCCCCTTTAACAATCAGCATCGGGAAAATGCCCAAAATAAACGTTAAGGCTGTCATCAAAACGGCTCTGAACCTTTCGCCCGCCCCCTTTTCGGAAGCTTCTAAAATCGAATAGCCGGCCTCGCGATAATTTTTGGTGAACTCCACAATTAAAATAGCGTTTTTAGCCGCCAAGCCGATGAGCATAATCAGCCCCAATTGCGCATAAATGCTCAAAGAGTGTCCCATAATATGCAGGCCGGCAAAGGCACCCAAAATCGCAAAAACCGTTGAAAACATCACCGCAAAAGCAAGCATCCAGCTCTCATAAAGCGCCACCAAAAACAGATAGCAAAACACAAGCGCCATCGAGATTAAAATACCGGCAAGCCCTCTGGCTTCAACTTCCTGAAGCGACAAACCCGTCCACGAAATACGAAATGTTTTGGGCAAAATCTCGCCGGCCGTTTGAACAATCTTGTCTATCGCCGTACCGCTTGAAATGTTTGCTTTGCTTTGGGCTGTGATGGCCGCCGCGCTATATAAATTATATCGTGAGATAATTTTAGGACTCACCTCTGTTTTGAGCCTTGCAAAGCTTTTGATCTTGATTTGCTCGCCTTTGTTTGAGGTCACATAGAGGTTTTCAATGTCTTCAAAGCTCTGCCGATAATCAAAATCCGCCTGAATAATCACCTTGTTGACCTGCCCGTTTAAGGTCATGTTATTGACATATCTTGAGCCCAAATTATTTTGCAAAGTTTCAAATAATGCTGAAACAGGCACATCAAAACTTTCAAGTTTTGTGCGGTCAATATCAAGATAAACATGCGGTGTATCTGCCGTGTAGGTTGAAAAGGCGTAAGCAATTTCGGGCAAAGAATTGAGTTTTTGCAAGAAAAGTACCAAATTATCATAAAGCTCTTTCGGACTAATGCTCCCATCTAAGGCTAAAAGCTCAAACGAAAGCCCGCCGGCCTGTCCGATACCCGGAATAGCAGGCGGTGCAAAAAAGTTGATTTCTGCTTTTGAGTTGTCTTGAAACTCTTTTGAAAGCCTTAAAGTAATGGCCTCTGATGAAAGGGATTTTTGCTTGCGTTCGCTCCAGTTTTTTAAGCCTACCACCCCGAGCGCCACATTTTCGCCTTGTCCGCCAAGCAAACTGTATCCTGCAACGGTTACAACAAAATCAACCCCCTCCATTGCCATCGCTTTTTGCGACAAATCTTTTAAGACATCTTCGGTTTGATTCAAAGGTGCTGTGTTCGGCAATTGAACATTTGCAAAAATAATCCCCTGATCTTCTTCAGGCAAAAAAGAGGCCGGGGTGAACTTAAAGCCCAAAAAGATAAGCAAAATCGCCCCTAAAACCGAGGCAACCGTTGCCCATAATTTAGAGGCAAAAAATGTGACGCTTGAAATATATTTTTCTTCGCTCCATTTCAGTGCCCGATTAAATTTTTCAAAAAATCTGCTTGTCTTCTTCTCATTTGCATTTTTCAAAAAGATGGCGCACAACGCCGGCGATAAGGTGAGTGCATTGACAGCCGAAAAAATAACTGATGTGGCAATGGCGACTGCAAATTGCTGATAGATTTTGCCCGTGATGCCGGCCATCAAGCCGACCGGAATAAAAATAGACAAGAGTACAAATGTTGTTGCCACAATTGCGCTTGAAATTTGTGACATCGCTTTGACGGATGCTTCATAAGCATTTAAGTTTTCATGCTCCATTAAATATTCCACACGTTCAACCACAATAATGGCGTCGTCCACCACCAAGCCGATGGCTAAAATAAATGCAAACAAGGTCAAAATATTGATGTCAAACCCCAACATATAAACAATGATAAATGTTGCAATCAGGGAAACCGGAATTGTAAAAAGCGGAATAAGTGTCGTTTTGAACTTTTGTAAAAACACATATGTTACAAGCGCCACCAGCAAAAATGTGATAACAAGCGTTTCAACTATACCCGCAATTGAAGCCGAAACATAAGCTGTCGAATCGTATGCTACCTCTAAAACCATATCGTCCGGAAAGCTTTTTGAAATTTCGGCAACTTCTTTTCTGATACGTTTCATAATGTCAAGCGAGTTCGAATTTGGTGTTTGATTTAAGGCAATAATCACCCCCGGTGCATTTTTAAAAGCCGATTCAATGCCATACGAATCTGCCCCGAGCTCAACTTTTGCAACATCTTTCAAACGTATCAATCCGCCGTTTTGAGAGGTTGCCACCACAATGTTTTCAAAGTCTTCAACGCTCTGTAACAACCCTTTTGCCGTTAGAGCCAAAACCATGGTGTTGTCTTTGCTTGCGGGAGAGGCGCCGATACTGCCCACGGATGCCTGCACATTTTGCGTTTTAACTGCATTGATAATGCTGTTTGAATCTAAACCCAAGGCATGAATTTTATCGGTGTCGAGCCAAATACGCATCGCATATTGCGGTCCGAAAATCTGCACATCGCCGATGCCCTTCACGCGTGCAATCGGGTTTTTGATGTTTTCATAGGCATAGTTACTCAAATATAACCCCGAATAAGTGTTTTTGGGCGAACGAAGCACCAAAAAGCCCAAAATATTCGGGTTTCGTGTTGCCACATCTACACCCTGTTCGGTCACAATCGGTGGCAATTCAGACATCACCTGTTGAAGCCTGTTTTGCACTTTGACTTGTGAAATATCCGGATTTGCCCCCACATTAAAAGTCACTGTCAAATTATAATTGCCGCCGTCATCAGATGTGGAGGCCATATAAAGCATATTTTCAACACCGTTGATTTTGTTTTCAATCGGGGTGGCAACCGTATCAACCAGCACTTTTGAGTTTGCACCCGGATAAGTTGTTTTGAGCGAAATTTGAGGTGGCGTGATTTCGGGATATTGCGAAACCGGCAAAACGGCAAGCGCCAAAAGCCCGAGTAACACAAGCACAAGTGAAACAACAATCGCAAAACGCGGGCGGTCAATAAAAAACTTTGAAAACATTTTCTATGCTCCCGTTTTTGCACTGACTTTTTCGGTCAAATATGAGGGCAAAACCTGATCGGTGATGATTTCGTCTTTATTTTCAAAAGTGTTTTTTAAGATAAACTGATTGCCCGAAGCTGACAAAATCTCGACTGGCACTTTGTGCACCGCCTCTTCCCTTATCACATAGACAAAGTTGCCTTTATCTTCCAAAACCACATTGTCTTTTGAGAGCGAGATTGCGTTTTTGATGTTTTTTTCAAGCCAAACCGTCACATAAGTGTTCGGCGTTAAGATTTTGCCGATGTTCTTAAAATCGGCATAAATGGGCATGGAGTTCGTTTGTTTATCAAGCGTGTTGCCGGTGTATTGAAAGGAGCCGGTGTTTTTGAACATCTCCCCGTTTGGCAGTTCAAGCCTGATTTTTTCGTCTGCAAAAGGTGTGTCTTTTTTTAATTCGCTTAAATACTCGTTGTCCGAAACAGAAAAAACAACCCTGATCGGACTATATTGCACAATGGTCAACAGCGCAGGCGTTGCCGGCGAAACATAGTTGCCTTCTGTTAGAGAAACATCGCCCACCACACCGGTAATCGGCGCGCGAATAAGCGTATAGTCATAATTGACTTTGGCAAGCTCATAACCGGCTTTTGCTTGCTCAAAAGCTGCCGCAGCGGAAAGATATGCCGCTTCGGCATTTTCGAGCTCGGCGGCAGACACAGCCTTATCCGCCTTTTGAATACGTTTGAAATAAGATTGCTTGTTTTGATATTCCGCCTCGGCTTTCAAAACATCGGCATAAGCGCTTTTGAGCGCCGCCTGATATTCATCTTGTTTTAAGACCACAAGCACATCGCCTTTTTGAACAATCTCGCCGCCTTTCACATAAATTTTTTCGATAAATCCGCTAATAAACGGCTGAACAACAGCCTCATGAATAGGGGTCACATAACCGATATATTTTTGGGAAACCGTGATGTCTTGCGGTTTGATTTTAAAAGCGTTTAATTCCAAAGACTTCTTTTGAATCTCAACAGGCTTTTGGTCTTTTTTGCCGGCAAAAAACACCCCGAAAGCAAAAGCCAATCCGATTAAAACACATATCAACAGCATATAACCCGCTTTTTTCATTTTCTTTCAACCTCACAGCGATTAAACTTGAGGTTTAAATAATAAAGTCCTTCTTTAATTCAATAATGCTTATATCAAAAAATCCTGATTTTTTGATTTGACTTTTTTAAAAAATCATGGCATCTTTCCGATGGATGGATTGAAAGTCCGTCTGGGGTCATGAAACCTCTCAATAGATAAGCCTGACAGTCTCAAGACTGGAAGGCGGTAAAATAAGCCGTTGCGGTGAATATGCCGTGCTATTTTTCTATTGATAGTTTCATGCTTCCAGTCCGCTTTTAGTCCTAAAAGTGGATTTTTTTCGGAGAAGAATTATGAAATTTAAAGAAAACGGTAGAAGTATGGTTGAAATGCTTGGGGTTTTAGCTATCATCGGCGTGTTATCTGTAGGTGCATTGTCAGGATATAACAATGCTATGAAAAAACACAAATTCAATCAACTTGTAACAAACTGGGAACAGTTTATTGCCAACATCAAATATTATGAAGATTTTTTAATTCAAGAATCTCAAGGTAAATCAACTTACTTTCCCATTATCTCGTATCTTCAAAGTCTACACATTGTTCCAGACACTTGGAATGTTCAAGAGACTACCTTATTTGATAACTTTCAAAATGCATCTACCATTCATATTTCTTTTAACACTCGCATCACTATTGATTACTACTTAGGTTCTTCTGTTGATTCATCCTTTAAAACGACTTTTTGTACTGATATGCTGATGAGACTAATTAAACCAAACAGCAATAGTTTTGAATTTACTTTTGTTTATCGCGGACAAGATAATCCTTCGAGTGTGCGCTTCTGGGGTGATAATTTTTGTTCCGGTTCAAAAAAATGTATTAAAGATATGACGGCTACAGACGCTTATGATATTTGCGCACCTTGCGTTCAAGGAAGCGATTGTATTTTAGCAATTGCACTTTAAATCAGTTCAAATGCGAATCAAGTGCTTTGAGGCGTTCTTTTAAGAGCTCATCATCAAACGGTATCGGAGTTTGCTTTTCCATACCGTTTTTGAGCTTTCTTTCAACGGCTACAATGTCCAAATCATCTTTGTCTTCCGTTGCACGCAAAGCGTGTTGCCATTGATATCTTGCTTCATCTTTTCGCCCAACTTGGTAATACGCATCGCCCAAATGTTCAAATACAACAGCATTGGAAGGCAGATATTCCGACGCCCTTTCCAAAACTTTGACGGCATTTTCGTAGTGCCCCATCTTATAAAGCGCCCAACCGAGACTGTCAATAATATGACCATCTTCCGAATTTTTGCGATTTGCCTCAAAAATCATATAAATCGCCTCATTGTAGTTCATCCCCCGCTCAATCCATGAATATCCGAGATAGTTCAACACAAACGGGTGACGATTACTCAACTCAAGTGCTTTCTTAAATGCCTCTTCTGCCTCTTTCCATTTGTTTTGGCGCTCATAAGATATGCCCAAAGCATAATAAATCGTCCAACGATCTTTATCTGCCAATGAGAGCTCATCAAGCGCTTTTTGATAAAAATTGACGGCTTGGTCATATTTTTTCATCACACGGCTAAGTTCTCCTAAACGAAATGTGATATGCTCGCTTTTCGGATACATTTTAAGCAAATTTGAAAGCGTTTCAAAGGCCTCTTTGTTTTTTTCCTGTTGCATATATGTGGCGGCCGCCTTAAGTTGCGCCACATAATAGACGGGCGAAGACGGCTTAATTTTCAAATATTCATTTGTTGCCTTTTCATAGCGGTGCGTTTGTTCATAAATATCCGCCATTGACACACGCGCTACTTCAAAATCCGGATTCAAATAAAGCACAAGAGAGGTAAAAAGTTGCGCCACTTCATTTTGAAAACCTCTGAAAATTGTTCCGATATTGAACACGGCTTCGGCAAGTCCTTTTTGCGGCGAATCGATGATTTTACTCAATTTTGCGGGATCTGCATTTTTAAAACTCTCAATCAGTGAGCCGAGCATCGGATTTTCGGCATTTTGCTTATGATATTTTTCTGCCACCTCCAAAATTTTTTCTTTTTGACCGTTGCGCAAATAAAAATTGCCGATAATTTGAAGCGAGCGAAAAGACAGTGGCATTTTTTCATCTCTCACAATCATTTCAAAATCCTCAAAAGCTTCTTTGCTGTTGCCGAAATAATCGTTGAGCATACCGCGATGAATATAATACAGAGGTTTCAAACTGTCATCTTTTTTGAGCGCATCCAACATTTCAAAAGCTTCTTTTTGTTTGTTTGAAGCGGCTGAAATCCAGCTTTGAAAAAGCGGTAAAACAATATTTTTGAACGGCGAATCGGCGACCATCAAGGTGCTGTCATAGGCTTCTTTATAGTTATTTTCATGCATATATTTAGACATCACAACAAACGCAATCAGATTTGTTTTGTCTCCCTTTTCACGCGCCTTGAGGGCATATTCGGCCGCCTCATCAATGCGTCCTTCGGATGCAAGCAACAAATATGTGTTGCTCAAAATATCCGTATTATCCGTCCCGAATTTTAAGTTTTTGATATAATAATCTGCCGCCACATCATAATTTTGCCTGATGTGAGCCACACGTGCAGCCAGATATGAACCATATTTATTATCCGGCAAGGTTTTATCCTCAACCGAAATTTGATATTCTTTATCCGGCGATTGATTCAAGAGAAATTTAAGCGTGCACGAGTTAAACACACCAACACTTATCAGAACCGCCAACGCATATGCTATTTTCATTTTATATTTCATATTATCTTTATGCCTCAAACTGACTTGAACTTCAACTAATATAATTCTTATTGTGTAAATAATTGCTTTATGTTGCAATAAAAAGTTTTTTAATGTTATAATTTTTTTATGGAAAATGCACTTGATATAAAAAGTTTGCTTGAGTGGTATATACTTGCCGGCGTTGATGAAACGTGCGGTGATGAATGCTATCAAGCTCAAAGCTCCGAAGTTTTACCCGCCTCTCCTTTAAGGCAGGCAACAACTTCGCTTTCTCAAAACGTGATTGCTTCAAAACAAAATGCGCGCGATTTATGCGCAAAAGCCACAACGCTCAGTGAGCTCAAGCAGGTTGTGGAAAACTTTGACGGTTGCGCCTTAAAGCTCACTGCAAAATCAACCGTTTTCGGAGATGGTAATGAACACGCCAAAATCATGTTTATCGGTGAAGCTCCCGGCGCGGATGAAGACAGAATCGGCTTGCCGTTTGTCGGCAGGAGCGGCAGATTGCTTGAAAAGATGCTGAGCGCCATAAACCTCAAACGCGCAGATGTTTATATTGCCAATGTCGTGATGTGGCGTCCACCCGGCAACAGAACGCCGACAGATGCCGAAGTCGCCGTTTGTTTGCCTTTCTTAAAGCGTCAAATCGAACTGATATCCCCTGAGATTATTGTCTTTTTAGGCGGCAGTGCCGCTAATGCCCTTTTGGACAACGCGGATTCTATCTCAAGGCTTCGTGGTAGATGGCTTGAATATCAAACCTCGCTTAAAACCTTTATTCCTGCGCTTGCAACATTTCATCCGGCGTATTTGCTCCGAAATTGTCCGCAAAAAGCAAAAGTTTGGTCAGATTTTTTGCGTATTTTAAAAAAATTAAAGGAAAATTAAATAAAAGTGTTATATTCTCACAGCAGATGAACTTTGTTTAAAAGGAAGAAACCCCATGAAAAATTTTAAAAGAGCTTTATTTTATATCAGTTTATTCGGTTGCACATTTGCCTCCGGCTTAGCGACGGCACAGCTCAATGCGGATATCAATAAACAAGGCAACAGAGCCCCTCAACAGGCGGTTGCACCAAAGATAAACCCTGTCTTTGCCAATAAACCTCAAGTGATTTTATTTAAGATTCACGATATTAAGCCTGTGCTTAATTCTGATGGCGCAACAACAGGGTGTGAATACACCGCAACTTTTTATAACCGCACGCCGGTGAGTTTGCGTCAGGCAAAAATTGAATTCGGTTGGACAGACCATGTTTCCGAACTCTTCCCGATTGACGGTACGCCAAATGTTGAGGAAAATGCTAAGGAAAATGCTAAGGAAACCACCGAGAATCAGCCGAAAGCTGTGAAAAAAGAAGCCGGTTTAGGTGAAATTCGCTCAACAATTGATATTCCGGCACTCGGTTCATTAAAGCAAGTCAGCGTCCATGGTGTGGCTGAAACAGACAAATGTTTTGCTTTGTTTGATAATTTGAAATTTAATGTTTCCGTTTGCAACATTTTAGGCCAAGAAACAAACACCGATTCTCGTCGTGCTAAGGCAGATGCTAATAAGGGTCAGGCAAATTGCGCCGGTATGTTTGCTTATGTGAACTCAAAACATCCGGAATATTATGGTGAATTTAAGGAAATTTCTTATGAAGAACAAGTCGAACGTGAGAAAACGCAAGAAGAAAAAGAAAAAGAAATGATCCAAGCCATTAACGGAAAAATCACCGAAAACTTGGAAAAAACAAACACCATCATCAGCAACATTAAGTAGTAAACGGATGACACCAGTTTTGACTTTTTTCAAAAAAAGAGCCTGCTCTCTTATTTTAGGGGGGGCAGCTCTTTTTGTTTTTGCCCCGACTCTCGTATCGGCACAAGTTTTCGGCGCACCGTCCGAAACGCCCGCAACGCCTTCAAGCATTGCACAAAAAGTTCAAGCTCAGGGCGGTATGAATAATGTGCAAATAAAGCCGGTGTTGCCTGCCTCATCAGCTTATGAGCCACAAGATAAAGATGATGAATATATCATTATTTATATGCGCAATTTTAATATCAACAAAACGCTTTCAGGTTTTACCAATTGCTCTATGCGTTTTTTTGTGAAATCGGGCTTGTCTACGCGTATTTCTAACTTAAGTTTTCGCCTTAAATGGCCGAATATGGAAACGCCTTTGAGTTTTGATAATATTGAGCCGAATGCCACACTTTATCAGGATTACGCCCTGCTCGGCAACGGCTGTTACCAAATGGATAAAGCACCAAACGTGATTGTTAATCGTTGCCGCGTAAAAGATATGTCGCAACAAACTTGCACCTCTAAAATCCATTGGGCACAATAAAAAATGTTCAAGTGAATAGAAAAAGAAACCTTAGAAATAAGGTTTCTTTTTTTCTTGCAAATCATTCTAAATCATATTATCATTTTTTTTGTAGCTTGAAATAAGTTATGGTGTTTCAAAAGCATCTTAATGGTATCACTCCTTATCAAGGGGAGTAGATGAGATAAGGGTAACAGCCACGAATAAGTCTATCTGTACCATTACAGCTTTTGAGCTCCCCGTTTTGATTTTTCAAAGCGGTTTTTTTAGTAACTTTTAACGGAGAATAATGATGAATAAAGAAAATGGTCGTTCTATGGTCGAAATGCTCGGCGTGTTGGCAATTATCGGGGTATTGAGTGCAGGTGCTTTGGCAGGCTATTTGAAAGCAATGACGCAACACAAACTCAATAAAAATGCTCAGGAGATTGGTTATTTGCTCAGCGTTGCCATTTATAATAATGATAAATTAAAAAATGCAAGTTCAAATATGTATGCAGAATTGAATGCTCTCGGTGCATATACTTGGCCGACAGAACTTAAAGGAAATCCGCAAGAAGGTTATTATATACTTGATACATTGCAAAATGAAATTGGTTTTGAACATTTTGCTGATGGTGGAACAGCAATTCGCATTCATATCCCTATGTCAGAGTTTGCCGTTAAGGTTTGTGCAAATTATATCAATGTCTTCAAAAGTTTTGCCGACGATTTAGATATGATCTATGTTTCAAACTTTAATTTCACAGAAGGAATTAGGTCGCACATACGTTTTGCAGGAAAGGGTTGCACAACCGGCAAATGCTTAAAAGACATCACAAATGCTGACATCGTGCCGCTTTGCACGACACATTGCGTAAATTCGGAGTTTTGCGGCCTTTACGCCATTTGGGATTATCCTACAACAACAGTACAATGAAGAACCATCCGGCTAACGCCGGAGGTATCTCCGTTCCCTCCAAGCTGCGCTTGCCAATCCGACTGAAAGTCGGCTTGGAATTCGCTTTCCACTGGCTGACGCCAGTGGTTTGCGCATTTGATGTTATCAATGCTTCAAAATTAATATTTTTAAATAAAAGCTTAGAATGTGCTAAATGCGACGGAAGCTCTTTTACGAAGTGTACAAAAAAGGTACATAAGAAAAGCGGTATAGACACGTGATTTGGCTGTGAACGTAATAAAAGCTTAGAATGTGCTAAATGCGACGGAAGCTCTTTTACGAAGTGTACAAAAAAGGTTGTATACGTAAATAAAAGCAGATAGCGTGTAAATACGCCGAAAGCTTGTTTTCGCGGTGTACAAAACAGGTACATAAGAAAACAAGCTTTCAAGTAGTTACTAGCTAGATGCTTTTATTTTACTTTTTCTACTTGGGAAAATTCCAATTCCACCGGCGTGTAACGTCCGAAAATGGAAACTGAAACTTTAAGACGGGTTTTTTCCATGTCGACTTCTTCAACGACACCGACGAAGGAGGCAAACGGACCATCCACAACACGAACATTTTCGCCAATTTCAAAGGTGGCAACAACTTGAGGACGCTCAACACCTTCCTGCATTTGTTTCATAATCTGCTCAACTTCGCGTTCGCTAATCGGTTGTGGCTTTAAGCGCAAACCGTCACGTGTACCTAAAAAGCCGCTCACGCGAGGCGTGTTTTTCACAACGTGCCAAACGCTGTCATCCATATCCATTTTCACGAGAATATAACCCGGAAAAAATTTCTTTTCCGTGCTGACTTTTTTGCCTTTTTTAACTTCAATGACATCTTCAGTCGGCACAAGGACGTCCAAAATCTTATCTTCCATTTTTTTCAAAACGGCTTGTTCTTTGAGCGATTCGGCAACTTTCTTTTCAGAACCCGAATAAACATTTACAACATACCAACGAGCGGCCATGGTTTATGCTCCTAATCCTAAAACGAGTTTAACAGCGGCAGCCAACACAACGTCTACCAAAAAGAAGAAAGCTGCTGCAAGCGCTACAATAAAAAGCACAACAGTTGTGACTTGCGTCACTTCTTTTCTTGTCGGCCAAGTGATTTTTTTAACTTCTTGGCGAACCTGTCTAAAAAATTGTATCGGACTGACTTTCACGCTTAAAATCCTTTTTTTAGTTAACACCATACCTTGCTTTTCAAATGGCAGGGGCAGCAGGACTTGAACCCACGACACTCGGTTTTGGAGACCGATGTTCTACCAACTGAACTATGCCCCTTTATTTTATGAGAAAGCAAGTTTTTGTTATTGATACACACATCTTATTTCAAAATCAAGCTTTTTTTCACAGAATCGAGCAGATTTTTAATTTTCAGGCCTCAACTTCGGGTTTGGCGCGTTTGCGTGCAAGCGGGTCTAAAATCTTTTTACGCAAGCGAAGAGATTTCGGCGTCACTTCCAAAAGTTCATCGGCTTGAATATAAGAAAGCGCTTGTTCCAAGCTGAGTTTTCTCGGCGGAATAAGGTCAATCGCCTCATCTTTGCCGGCAGCACGAATATTTGTGAGCTGTTTTGTTTTTGTCGGGTTGACTTCAATATCGTTTGATTTTGTGTGTTCACCGATAATCATACCGATATAAACCGGCGAATTATGCTCCACAAACATCGGACCTCTGTCTTGAAGCTTCCAAAGGGCATAAGCCACAGCCGTGCCGTTTTCGGATGAAATCAAAACGCCCGTGCGTCTGCCTTCGATTTCGCCTTTATAAGGCTCATAGCCATAGAAAATGCGGTTCATCACACCTGTGCCGCGCGTATCGGTTAAAAACTCACTGTGATAGCCGATTAAACCCCGAGAGGGTGCATGGAAAATCAAACGAACTTTACCGCCTAATTGCGAGGGAATCATGTCCGTCATTTCAGCGCGACGAAGTCCCATTTTTTCAACAACCGTACCTGAAAATTCCTCATCAACATCAACAACAACTTCTTCAACAGGTTCCAAAAGATTGCCGTTTTCATCTTTTTTCATCAAAACACGCGGACGTGAGATTGAAAGCTCAAAACCCTCACGGCGCATTGTTTCAATCAGCACACCGAGCTGGAGCTCACCCCTTCCTGCCACTTCAAACGAATCGGTCTTATCCGTGCGCGAAATTTTAAGCGCAATATTGCTTTCGGCCTCTTTTTCAAGTCTGTCCCAAATCATACGAGAGGTTACTTTGTCGCCCTCACGTCCGGCAAGCGGCGAATCGTTGACCGAAAAAGTCATAGCAAGGGTTGGCGGGTCAATCGGTTGTGCTTTAATCGGTGTGTCTACCTCATAGGCGCAAATCGTGTCTGCCACCGTTCCTTTGACAACACCGGCCACCGCGACAATATCGCCGGCATGCGCTTCATTAAGCGCCACACGTTCCAAACCCTTATAAGCCAAAATTTTTGAGATACGTGTTTTTTCAACTTCGCCTTGTTCGTTGATGACCTTCACCGGATCATTCAATTTTAATGTTCCGGACCAAATTTTACCCGTTAAAATACGGCCTAAAAACTTATCGCCCTCCAAGGTTGTCACAAGCATTGAAAACGGCTTGTCTTTTTCACACTTCGGTTCACTGACATACGATAAAATCAGCTCAAAAAGCGGCGTTAAATCTTTTTTCTCGTCATTTAAGTCTTTAACCGCCCAGCCGTTTCGCCCCGAAGCATAAAGCACCGGAAAATCAAGTTGTTCATCGCTGGCATTCAAGCTCACAAAAAGGTCAAAAATTTCATCTAAAACGGCATCCGGACGCGCATCGGGTTTGTCGGCCTTATTGATGACGACAATCGGTTTTAAGCCGATTTTCAAGGCTTTCCCCAACACAAACTTTGTTTGAGGCATCGGCCCTTCGGACGAATCCACGAGCAAAACCACGCCATCGACCATTGATAAAATACGTTCGACCTCACCGCCGAAATCCGCGTGTCCGGGGGTGTCAACAATGTTGATATGATTGCCGTTCCACTCAACCGACGTGCATTTTGATAAAATCGTAATGCCGCGCTCACGCTCCAAATCATTGCTGTCTAAAACGCAGTCCACAACTTTTTGGTTGTCGCGGAAGGTGCCGCTTTGTTTCAAAAGCCCGTCAACGAGGGTTGTTTTGCCGTGGTCAACGTGGGCGATAATGGCGATGTTTCTCATACTCATGGTTTTAATCCTTCAAATAAATTCGCGTTACAATACCGCGTTTTTTTCAAAATTCAAGCATTTTTTTGATAAAAAAAGAGGCTGTCCATTCAGCCTCTTTTCTTCAATTAATGACTTCAGACAATACCCTTATTTGTACCTCAGCCTAAACGTGTTTCCCGTCGGCTTTGAAACAGCACTTGCTTCCTCAACGGTATAGATGCGTTTGATATTTCGCGTTGATGTCGAGGATTCTGCTTGTTCCGGCTCCGGTGTCACAACAGGTTCAGGCACAGTTGTTACGACTGGTTCCGGCTCTGGCTCAGGCTGTGGCTCCGGCTCAGGTTCAGGCTCTGGCTCTGGCTCAGGCTGTGGCTCTGGCTCAGGCTCAGAATAAGGATTTCCGCTTAATAAATCATCAACAGACGCATATTTTGTGCCATCATCAGCAATAACATTTCCTTCATCATCTTTGCTGTATAAAACCATACCACCATTTGCATCTCTTGTAAAAAGCTGCAATTTTGACAATTGATCGGCATTATTTGTGTTGATTAAAGAAGAACATCTGCCTTCAGATGTGTCTTGGCAAAAAATTTTCGCATCAGAAGGAGTATTCTGAAAAGCTTTTGCTCCAATCTCTGTTACAGCATCGCCGATGATCACCGAGGTCAGGTTTTCGTTGTAAGCAAATGCAAGCTCTTCGATTGATGTGACTGAATCAGGGATTATAACAGTTTTCAAAGCGCAAGATTTGAATGCACTGTCTCCAATTGAAGTCACCGTATCTGATATTTCAATTGAAGTTAGACCTGTTCCAGCGAAGGCATAATTTCCAATTGATGTTGCTCCTTTGGGAATCGTAAAACTTGTGAGATTTGTCATCTGATTAAGTGCACCATTTAACAAAATTGACGGATCTACATTTGCTATATCATTTTGCGTTAGTTTTGTCTTAGCAAATGCGGCACTTCCAATTAATGTGACCGTATTAGGAATCGTAGCGGAGGTTAATTTGAAATTTTCCACAAAAGCCCTTTCTCCAATCGATGTGACTGAATCGGGAATCGTAATTGAGGTTAATTCGCGGGCACCAGAAAAAGCGTAATTTCCAATTGATGTAATACCTTTTGTTCCTGTTGTTTCATCTTTACCTTCAATGATGACAGATGTAATGGATTTTCTTTGTGAATACCAAGGCGAAGAATTATTGCTTCCGTAAAAAGAATAATCCTTCATCGTACCTGATTTTGTTTTATCATCGGTAGAAATGGTCAATGTGCCATTTGTTAACTTCCAACAGCAATTTGTTCCGCAAGTTTGATTGTTGGCGCAAGCTGCAAGGGCATTGCTTATAAAATTTGTTGATATTATTGTTGTTGCCACCAAGGTAAGTATAAATTTGCTGTTTCTCATAAATTTTCTCCTATTTTCTTAATACTTTAAAAACAAAAATTCCATCTTGAAAATCTCAAAATGGAGGAGTCGAAAAAACTGTTCAATCGCAGCCTGTCTTATTCGTGAGCTCTAAAAAACTCCTTATATCAACAACTCCTTCCGAAGAGGAGCATATAGATTGAACGTGTTTTTTCGGACACCGCAACCATTTTGGTTACATTTTTTATTTTGCCATATCAAAAACCAAAAGTCAAACAAAAAAGCAAGGAATTCTTGAACTGTTTTCCGAAGTTTAGGCGGTAAAAAAGTCCCAAAAATTGTGATAGCAATTTTCGGGATAGTTATTTCTACTGAACGAAACAGAAAAGACTGAACAAATGCAACATCATTATTCCTTATATAAAATTTGCCTTATTCTGTTCTGCGTTCTTTTGGATATGCCAACACAAACGGCTGGGTTCTCTCATCTTCCGGCAGTATCTGATGGTCAAACCAAGACCAGAAAAAGTTTTCCCCGTTTTCAATACCATATCCGTCTTGATTATGGTCAGCCGTGTCATAACTGTCGGCAAAAATCAGCACATCGTCTGCGCTTTCCTGCGTTCCCATCGTATCATAACCGATAATAACCCGCCAATGTCCGCCCTTAAATACATTTTCCACCATAATCGGGTGCCCCAATTTTAATTGCTCTTGCACAAAAGCTGCAAACGGCTCGTAATCCTCAAGCGGTTGCCATGCGTCAAGATTTGTTTGAACATTCCAACCTAAATGACGGAAATAATTTGCTATGCCTTTGACACTCGTTCCGGTTTCAAAGCTCGCTCCCATTTTTTCTATCAGTTCTTCTTCGCTAACACCCTTTTTTCCGTAATATTCTAAAACGGTTAAAGCCGCAGCCGGACCGCAAGAATATTCCGTTGTTTGCTGAAAAGTCGGATAATGGCTTAAAATAGTCAGATTTTCATTTGATTTCAGCTCAAAAACCTCCGGCATGACAAAATATGGCGAATTGATATGATTTATACTTGCCGTAACAGCCTGTCTTATACTTAAATTATCTTCTTGAACGTCGAAATCACCGTTACCATCACTTACCGAAAACGCTTGTGCCGAAATCGCGCTCAATCCTACTATACTTAAAAACACTGTAAAAACTGCTTTTCTCATCATTTTCACCTCACTCAAAGGTAATTCTATGGCAAGGAAAGTTAAAAAACACATAAATTTGATGTGAAAATTTTATCCTTTTGATTTTCACGACGTTTCAACAAATTAAAGATAGCTGTTCATTAACATTTCCTTATGAAAACCTGCAGGTTTATCGCGTCCCTAAAGAGCTGACGAAAGCATAAAAAATGGGTTGAAATTTCTTCCAACCCACCCGAAAATAAAACGATTTTCTTGCGTCCAATTAACGCTTTGAAAATTGATAAGAACGACGAGCTTTTGCACGACCGTATTTCTTACGTTCAACGGTTCTGTCATCACGTGTTAAGAAACCGGCTTGTTTCAAAGCTGTGTGGAGTTCCGGTTCATATTCATTCAACGCACGCGAAATACCATGTTTGATAGCGCCTGCTTGACCTGATAAGCCACCACCGCTTGCCGTGCAAACAACATCAAACTCATTAACGCGGTTTGTCACTTCAAAGGGTTGATTGATAATCATCTTCAAAACCGGACGAGAAAAATATTCATCCATCGATTTGCCGTTGATTGTCACTTTGCCATGTCCGGGCATCACCCAAACACGTGCCACGGCATCTTTTCTTCTGCCTGTTGCATAAGCGCGACCTTGCTTGTCTTTTTTAGCCTTCGGTGCAACTTTTGTTTCTTGAACAGAAGCTTCTTTTTCTTTTGTTGCTGCTTTCAAGTCTTTCAAAGAATCGATTTTCTTAGCCGCTGTTTTCTTCACAACTGTTGTTGTTTTTTTAGCAGCAGTTGTTTTCTTAGCTGTTTCTGTTTTTGCTGTAGCCATTATAAAGCACTCCTTTTATTCTTCGGGTTACGCGTTGCAATATCCAAAACTTCAGGATTTTGAGCAGAATGCGGATGAGAAGCGCCTGCATAAACCTTGAGTTTTGTCATTTGTTGACGGCCCATCGGGTTGCGAGAAATCATGCGCTCAACAGCTTTTTCAACAACTTGCTCCGGATGAAAACCTGCAAAAATGCGTGTCGGATTCGTTTCTTTGATACCGCCGATCCAACCTGTATGTTTGAAATATTTTTTATCGGTTAATTTTTTACCGGTCAATTTGACCTTTTCGGCATTGATAACAATAACGTAGTCGCCGCAGTCCAAATTCGGAACAAAGTAAGGTTTGTGTTTACCGCGCAAAATCTTTGCAACTTCGGCAGCCAAACGGCCCAATACAACACCTTCTGCATCAACGACATACCATTTTCTCTCAATGTCTGAGGGTTTTGTTGCATATGTAGTCATATTTTTCTTTCCATCAAAAAGTTTATTCAAAAATTCTGTTTTAATATACATAAAAAAAAATGATTGTCAATAACAATTTTTCTTTATTTTTCAATACACTAATTTACGGTATTATTATACCACTTTTTAAGTAATTGATTTTACAGTATATTTTCAAAAAGCAAAACCGCCCTTTTGACAAAGGCGGTTTAGAAATGCGAATCGGGCGATTATTCTTCGGAAGCGGATATTGCTTTCAAGTATTCGCAATACCTTGCAATTTGCGTGCTCTGCTCGGCGTTTCCTAAAAGGTCGGCTTCACCGTCGATTTGCGCACGGAGCCAATCTTTTAAGGCCAGCTTTTCATAGAATCGGATTTGCCCGACTTTTTGCCTAAACATTTCAATGCGTTCGGCAGTTTGTCTGATTTGAGAGAGCTCAGGCTCCATCTCGTCAAAAATTATCCTGCCGGCCTTCAAGCGGACGGTTCGAGTTGCCAATCCCTTGAGCATTGCGCTTTTTTCAAGCACCGTGAGTTCTAATTCTTTTGCCATAGCATTGTGTTTTTATTGTGTTTTTGATTGGTTTAACAATACTGTCTTATGTATGATCACACACAGGATGTGTGCCGAACAACATATTCCAGCCACTCTTTAATGCATTTTTGCTCATAAGCTGAGCACAAACGCACCATTTGGACAAACAGATTCACACGGTCCGCACTGTCGGCACATTCTGCTTTGATTAAAGATTGTTCAAAATCTTCAGCCAGAAGGCGCCCCTTTTTAAGACGTGTTTCGTAAGGCGCAACGTGCAGTTTTAACATGCACTTATCGCAGTCGGTTAATTGATTTTTTCCCATAATAGTTTGATATTAATGATTGTCATAGACTTAAAAAAAACTATCCTATCATATACAATATTTTATGTTTTTGTCAATCATATTCTTCTTAAAAAGGTTTATGCCTCACATTTTAACATTTCATCAATCATTTCGCGCTATTTTTAACGTATCTGATTTTTCATCGGATTGTTTAAACAATAGAAAGGACATATTCATGAATATTAAACATGTTTTACTCACAACTGCAGCCGCAACACTTATGGCAAGTGTCGCTCATGCAAGAGATTTCACGGGCTCACTTTTTTTGCCCGACAAAGGTGAATTTTTATCTGACACTGAAATTGAGTGGTCTCGCGCAAAAGCACGTCATATGAAACCGATCAAAAATTTTGCTGTGAGCGAAGAATTAACTTATGGTCTCACAGACAATTTCTCCGTTTACGGCGGCATTATGAACGCTTTTAACTTCGACCGTCTGACAAGTCGCCAATACAACAATGAGCACAACTTTGCCTATGAAATCGGCGCAAAATATAACTACAATTATGACAACATCTTAACGCAAGTCGGTTTGGGATATTTCACATTCAAGCCAAAATCTTGGTATGGTCGCGGCGCGGACAGTGGTTGGTATAAACAAGTCCAGTTTGAGGCTCAAATCGGCTACGATATGGGCAACGGTTTGGTTCCTTATGCGATGTTCACTCTTGACACGCCGATTGATCAATCATCCCGCCCCATCGACTATTCCGTTTTTGGCGGTGTCCATAAAACACTTGATAAGTGGGCTCTCGACGGCGGACTTCGCTACGAATTTTCCACACACGGTAAGAACACAAACCAGTGGTATATTCAAGGTGAAGCAAACTACTTCCTAACAGATTCCGTTGCCGTCGGTGTTCATGGCGACTATTTCTTGGGCGGCAGCACATACCAACATGATATCACGCTCGGCGCTCAACTCAAAGTATTGTTCTAATTTTTTACTTTTCATAAAAACAAAACATCCCCCGCACTTGCGAGGGATGTTTTTTGCTTCAAAGCAAACAATTATTTTTCTTCAGCTTTTTTTTCAGCTGCTTTTGATGTGGCTGTCAAATCGTCCGCAATACGAGCAGATTTACCACGCAAAGCGCGCAAGAAATAAAGTTTTGCACGACGAACTTTACCGATACGTGCCACTTCAATCTTAGCCACATTCGGAGAATAAAGCGGGAACACACGCTCAACACCTTCACCGAAAGAGGTCTTACGAACGGTAAATGAAGAGTTCAAACCATCGTTTTTGCGTGCGATGCAAACACCTTCATAAATTTGGATACGTTCACGATCACCTTCTTTAACTTTGGTGTGAACTTTCAAGGTATCACCTGCTTTGAAATCAGGCAGGTTTTTGCCTTGAGTGAGCTTATCCATTTGCTCTTTTTCTAAATTTTTCAAAATATTCATTGTTTTAACCTTTTTAAGTATAAATTTGTTACCTTATAACCCTAAACTTTTTTTAAATCAAGATATTTTTTAAAAAGGTCGGGGCGTTTTGTTTCCGTTATCTTTAAGGACTGCTCCTTGCGCCATTTTTCAATGTTTGCATGATGTCCTGAGAGCAACACATCAGGCACTTTCATACCTTTCCACTCAATCGGGCGTGTATATTGCGGATACTCCAAAAGTCCGTGTTCAAAACTTTCGTCTTGAGCAGATTCATTGTTGCCCAAAACACCGCCCAAAAGCCTGATTACGCCGTCAAGCATAATCATTGCCGCTTGCTCACCGCCTGTCAAAACATAATCTCCTATGCTGATTTCGTCGGGCTGATAAACTTCAATAATGCGCTCATCAACACCCTCAAAGCGGTTGCAAACAATGGTCAACTCAGGCTCTTTTGCCAACTCATGCAATTTGGCTTGGGTTAAAGGCTTACCTTTCGGTGTCATATAGATGAGCTTACCGCCTTGATGGCTTGCTTCAATGGCAGAACCCAAAATATCTGCACGCATCACCATTCCGGCACCGCCACCGCAAGGCGTGTCATCAACAGAGCCGTATTTGTCGGTGGCAAAATCTCTGATATTGACCACTTCCAAGCTCCATTTTCCCTCGGCAAGCGCCTTGCCTGTCAACGAAAAACCTAAAAAGCCCGGAAAAATTTCAGGATATAATGTTAAAATTTTAACCTTCATTTTCCTCGTCTTCCTGATAGTTCATCGAGGTTCGGCTCACTTCAACAAAACCTTTTTTGATGTCAACCGTTGGCACATAAGTGTCATTAAACGGCAACATTTCGGTTTGTTTTTGTCCCTCAAAGCTGATTTCCAAAATGTCTCCCGCGCCGAAATTATAAACACCGACAACTTTGCCAAGCTCTTTTTGCGTTTTCACATCTAAAACCCTGAGCCCGATAAGATCCGTCAGATAGAAGGTATTTTCTTTTAAATCCGGCAAAACATCTCGCGAAACAAAAAGCTCTGTCCCAACGATTTCTTCAGCGGCATTTCTTGTGTCAATACCTTCGAATTTCACACGCAAAAGTTCTTTTGCAAAACCTTTGACCTGTCCTTGATAAAAATGCGTTTTGTCTTTGTTTGAAAGCTTGCCGTATGCACAAACATCTTTAGGGTTTGAAGTAAAGCTCTTAACTTTAACTTCGCCCTTAATACCGTGCGCCGCAACAATTTTGCCCAAACAAACCAAATCCGACATTTTTTTGCCTTAAAAATAACTTATCAAAATTATTCAGCAGATTCAGCCGGAGCAGATTCAGATGCGGCGGCAGCTTCAGCCTCAGCTTTAGCGGCAGCGGCAGCCTCTTGAGCGGCTTTTGCTTTTTCTTCTTTTTCTTTGATGCGCTCTAATGTTTTAGCACGAGGCGCAGATTTTTTCGGTTGTTCATGAATAACAGGTGCTTCACATAATCCCAGACCTGCAAACAATTTTTGCAATCTTTCTGTCGGCTCTGCACCTTTTTTGAGCCATGCAGACACTTTTTCGCTGTCAACAATCAAACGATCTTGATGATCTTTCGGCAAAAGCGGATTATATGTGCCTAACTTTTCAATAAAGCGGCCATCGCGAGGAGCGCGTTGATCTGCTGCAACAATGCGATAAAACGGACGTTTTTTAGAACCGCCTCTTGATAATCTGATACGAACTGCCATTTTATATTTCCTTTCTTAAAATTAATTTGTTAAAAGTTTTAAGCCTTATGGCAAAGTCTTAAAACCGTTTGTTGTTCATTGGTCCAAAAGGAAACCCTCCTATTGAACCGCGTTTTAATATTTGGGAAAACCCTTTGATAGAACCGAATTTCCCCATTTGTTTGACCATAGAAGCCATTTGCTCATAAGATTTTAAGAGCTTATTGACATCTGTTACCTCAACCCCCGAACCGCTTGCAATACGTTTTTTACGGCTTGCTTTGATAATATCGGGGTTAGATCTTTCGGCCTTTGTCATTGAAAGAATAATTGCCTCTTGTTTTTTCAAGATTTCATCACCGTTTATTTGCTCTAACTGTGCTTTATATTTTGCAATTCCCGGAATCATTGATAAAATACTGCCCATTGAGCCGAGCTTTTTCATCTGTCTCATTTGCGACAAAAGGTCGTTCAAATCAAACTTCCCTTTCATCATTTCGAGCATATCTTTTTCAGCCTGTGCACGGTCAACCGTTTCCATCGCCTTTTCAACAAGGCTCACAACGTCGCCCTGTCCTAAAATTCGGCTTGCAATGCGGTCAGCATGAAAAGCCTCAATTTCATCGAGCTTTTCACCCGTACCGAGATATTTAATCGGCACCCCGGCAACCATTTTCATTGAAAGTGCGGCACCTGCTCTTGACGAGCCGTCGATACGCGTTAAAACCAAACCCGTGATACCGAGTTTTTCATTAAACACTTTAGCAACATTGCATGCCTCTTGGCCGATTAAAGCGTCAACAACAAGCAAAATCTCCGTCGGATTTGCAAGCTTTTTAACATCACTTACTTCATTCATCAAAGTTTCATCAATTTGCAAACGACCGGCCGTATCGAGAATAAGCATGTCATACACACCGGTTTTGGCGGCTGTTAATGCGCGCTTTGTAATTTCGAGCGGAGACTCTCCCTTGACGATTTCAAGCGAATCGACACCGATTTGCTCAGATAACTGTTTGAGTTGCTCTTGTGCAGCCGGACGATAAACATCAAGTGATGCAAGCAAAACCTTTTTGCTTTTCTTAAGTTTGTTTGCAATTTTTGCGGCTGTTGTTGTTTTGCCGGAGCCTTGCAAACCCACCATCATCACAACCACCGGTGCGGGTGCGTTCAAATTGAGCTCTGAGCCCTCATTGCCCAAAAGTTTGACAAGCTCATCGTGCACAATTTTAACAACCATTTGCCCCGGCTGAATTGAGCGCACAACCTTTTCGCCAAGTGCTTGTTCTTTCACATGAGCAATAAAGTCTTTGACGACGGAGAGCGAAACATCTGCCTCCAAAAGCGCGACTCTGATTTCGCGCATAGCACTGTCAATATCTGCCTCAGAGAGCACGCCCCTTGAGGTGATTTTATTAAAAACAGCGCCTAATTTATCGGTCAATGTTTCAAACAAAAGTCAAATTCCTTCTTTTTTAACCCGTTTTATATAAAAACTTCGCGCCAGTGTGCGAACCCTCGCTGACTGACGGCACGCCGTGGCGTGTTATATCAAACGAATTTTTTTCAAGTTAAATTCGAGGTATTTATAGCTGATTTTTTTTTTAAGTCAAGAAATTTTTTTAGTATGGCAAAAAATCAAAAACCAAAATGCATGCTCTGCCCTCATTACATGTCCGGCACATTTCTGCCGCATCTGTTGCTGTCATATCTTTGATACAGATTTTAGAGTCATTGCAAACTTTATCACCATAATATACTTCTGAATTACCTTGATTTTCACCGTTTTTGTCAGCCTGTCGCCACACGCGAAGAAGGTATAAAGCATCGCTGTTAGGTTTGCCGAATCCCATGATTAAATCCGAACAAAATTCTTTTTTTCCATTGAAATAATAATCAATGCTAATGCGTGAATATCTTGCAAAAAATAAAATTCTGTTATTAAAAAAATCAAAAAGATAATCTCCGCCAGTTTTCCAATTTTGTGGCAATAAGTTAAATTGTTGAACATATTGCGACAACACAAATCCTTCATTTCCGTTACCCTGCTTCCCAAATTCATCTTTATATTCCGACAAACCCTCTGCCATTGTTTCCAAATCAGAAATGAGTTGGTTTGTTTTGTGCCTTTTCATCGCATTATTAAAGCCTGCTAATGCACCGGCGCTTAAAACACCAATCACAGCCAAAACCCCAAGCATCTCAACCATGCTTCTTCCTTTTAAATCCTCCCCCTTAGCGCCTTTGGCGCGGTTAAGAGGGGGGAGGTACGGAGGGGGTGGCAATATTTCAACCATCGACCGCCCATTATCTTTTTGAAGCCTCACCCTTGAGCGGAGAGGTTTGGAGAGGGTGACAACATTTTTTCCAAATCTCTTCATATTTTTATTATTCATACCTGTTCTCCCGCCCACGTTCTTTCATTGTCATCCCTTGACCTGCGCAACGCGTCAGGTCATCAAGGGATCTAACCTTCGGTGTTGCGCCTTCGCGCACATACACCGCTTCTTTATCATTTTTATTCATACCTGTTCTCCAATTTATCAATTAAAAAAAACCGCACCTTTAGGAGCGGTCGGAGAATGAAACAATCATAGATTAGGTAATGACTCTTACAGCCTTTAGAAAAAAATTCTTGAACATTCGCTATAAGTTCCCCGACCGAATATCGGGGATAATGTGCGCCTTTTAAAAATAAAAAAGACAGCACCGTTTGCGGTGTTATCCGTCACCGCCTAATCTAAAAGCCGTTTCAAAGCTCCGCGCCTTAAAGGCACTTGATACAAGCAAATCTCATATCCGTTTTTAATTATGGATGATTTTTCATCAAATGTCAAAAGAAATTTTTTTATCTTTCGTTGTGAAAGCCGAATTCAAAATTTCGACTTTGAAGTTCTTTTTGTTTTTGTTCTTTTAATGCCCAAACTTCATCGCGTCCGTCAAGTGTTACGATCTTTGAAAAAAGCTCTTGAAAATATGGCTCGTTCTGCCACTTTTGATAAATGTCTTTCATCTTTTCAAAAATCTCTTTTACCTCTTGTTTTTTCTTTTTATCTAAATCATCCGCAATATCCAAAGCACTATCTTCTTTGAGTTTTTTCAATGACGTCCAGATATTATAATTGCATATCATTGAAACAGAAAAGCTATCAAGCACACAAACGGAATTTAAAATGCGTGTGTTTTTATCGACTTCCTCAAGCGGTTTTAATTTTTCTTTGATGCATATCAAACGTTTTTTTTCAATATCTGCATTATACCTTGCTTTTTTGCGATATTTAAGCATCTCATACGACCAATACGCTTTCCCCAAAATGCGATAACTTTTGGCTTTGCTCTTGAGCAAGAAATAACGAGGCACATAAGTATCTCCTTTTTTGATTTTTTCAAATTCGTCTTTAGAATACCCGTATTTTTCGACCAAGCTCTTGGTGAAAAAAATCATCTTTTTAAAATCAAGCCTGCCATCCTTTTTAGAAAATTCCCGCACAACATTTTTGCGGCCTTTTCTACGGATTTCTTTGATAAGTGCCAATTCTATCGGAAGCGAAATATAATATACCAATTCCGCTCTTTTATCGTTTAATTTCGAAATGCCGTCGGCGATACGTGCCAACCGGCGCTTTTTATATTCCAAAACACTGTCTGACTTTAAGAGTAAAACCATTGCCGAAAATGTGTTTGCATGCGTTTCTGAAAGATATTTTCTATATTCATCTCGATACCGCATATCAAAAATATTATATTTGAACTGATACAAATGCGCCGCCTCGTGATAGACGACATATTTATCATTGTCCTCATCAAGACCTGCCACAACAACAAGCTTGTTTTTGTTGCCATATTTGCCGTTCATTGTATAGCCCGAAAGCTTGGCTTCCTCTTGGTGTTTGATTTCAAACCCGCCTGCATAAGCCGGCTCGACATAATACTTTATTAAAAGCACATCCAACGAATAACCCAAACGCCCCATTTCACGGATAAAAATATCTGCGTCCTTTTGCGCATCCAACGTGTGAATATCATCATAACAAAGCCAATGCGCATTTGTTTCAGCGCATATATCGTTCAAATCGTTGATGACATCTTTGGCTTTTAACATGATGCCAATTTAACAAATTTTATATTTTTTGTCAATACATTTAAAACAAAAAAACACCCTCGCCAAAAAGCGAGGGTTTACTTACCAAGCATAAAAATTATATTTTTATCAAAGGAGAAAAAATATGAAAAAAAGAATAAAAAATTCCCCTGATTTTCACATCACGGGAATTGAAGAAGACAGATTAATAGCCGTGCAAGACGGCGGACTTGACAACCGCCAATCCGTTAATTGCGATATGTATAATTTCGGCAATATGGAAAACCTGCCCGACAGCGACCGCGCGATGATAAGCAACAATCAAACTTGCAAAGAACATCTCTGACGTTACTTGTACCTTAACTTAAAAGTATTTCCGGTTTTTTTTGAAACCTTTTCTGCTTCATCGATGGTATAAATGCGCTTTGGGATATAGTTGCCTGAGGCTAAATCATTAAGTGAAGCATATGTTTTACCACCTGCCTTTATCTGCCCGTTTTCTATGCTGTATGGAATGACTTTCGGGGTACCTGACAAACCCTCAAAAGAATTGCCACACGTCATACCCGCCGGACAATAAATGGTATTCAGCCCGGATCCATTAAAAGCGTAGGGGTTAATTCCTGTATAAACACCATTTCTTTGGGTATACCCCAAAATATTCCCATTACTGTCTAAAAGCGAATCGGATATAACAATGCTTGTCAACCCTGTGGCACCCTTAAAGGCCTGCGTTCCAATTGTTTGCACACCGGTCAGGTCAACGCTTGTCAATTTCGTGGCACCCTCAAAGGCATAAGCCTTGATTGTTTGCACACCGGTCAGGTCAACGCTTGTTAAACCCGTGGCACCTGAAAAGGCAGCCGATTCAATTGTTTGCACACCGGTGAGGTCAATGCTTGTCAAACCCGTGGCACCCTGAAAGGCATCCATTCCGATTGTTTGCACACCGGTCAGGTCAATGCTTTTCAAACCCGTGGCTTTTATAAAGGCACCCGGTCCGATATCCACATTGCCGGATGTTTTAAGCGATGTAACACCTCCAGGAAAAGTTGACATAGATTTGCCACTGAAAGCCTTATTCGGCACGGTGGCGGCAGTGCTCTCCGATCCTTTTGTGCCATAAATGGTCATTGTTTGATTGCCCTCATCACCGCTTAAAGCATAGTATGTGCCGGAAGTTCCGATTTGAACGCAATTGCTTGCACCGACTGCGGTGGCGCAATTTTCGTATGATGATGTACCATCCGCTCTCGCCATTGTGGTAAAAGCTGTGCTAAGCATTAATACAAATATAAATTGACTTTTTCTCATATTTTTTCTCCAATTCTACAAAATAAAAAATCACTTCAGAAAAAATCTAAAGTGGGAGCCGTAAAACTGTCTTGGACAGACTCTGTTATTCGTCACATGATGTGCTTATCTCCAGAACTCCCTATAAAGGAGTCAATCCAAGAAGGCGTTTTACGAACACCGCAACCATTTTGGTTACATTTTGATTATGGCACATTAAAATCCGAAAATCAAGCAAAAAAGCCAAAGAAAAATTTAAGAGTCTTTATTTTCTTTCGCACAATTCCAATTCTTGCCTCAGTTTGTTAATCCGCCCGAGCCATTCAAATGTGTTCGGAAAATCGGAACTGTTCAATTTTGAAAGCTCTTTTCCTACCTTTGACCCGCCTTTAGGGTAAACAGGACATACATCATAATTTATTTTGCATGAACAGTCCGATAAGCTCAGCATGAGAAGCGTTAGGCTCAGACCAAATTTCAGCTTTTTCTTTGTTAACATATTTAATGACCTCAACTTCTTTGATAATTTCTTCGCCTTTTTCATGCAAAATTTTTACTTCACTATGCGCTCGACCTAAAAAATAAAATCCGGCGCAAAGCAAAACTTCAAGCAGTGCGCCGAAAATCAGTTTATAACCTGTTGTCATTTGATTTTCTTTTCGATTAAATCCGTCAGCTTGTTTAAAATAAAAGCATTCGCCCAATCATATAAGGGTCGTGAACATAAAATGATAATCCCGCAAAAACCGGATCTCACCGCACCGTCTGCCACCCAAAATCCCAAAAGCAAATAAAATGAATAGCCCATCAAAAAGCCGAGAATCGCATCTATTAAAAATTGCATTAAGCCCTTAAAACGAATAACGGCAGAAACAACTGCCGCCAAGCTCAAAAACAACAAAACTTTAATATCTTCAATCATAAGTTTTCCACCTCCTTATACGGAAACTTTTGTTTAATTTCCTCAACCTTTTTTGAGCGCTCGGCAATGAGCTCTGATATTTTTGCCTCGTCAGGCTCTGCCTCATCTCTTAAACGCTCGATATGCGCTGTTATCGGGTCGACCTCTTCCTTGTATGCCGCCGCCCGATTTTGCCTTTGCTCTTCATCTGTCGGCTCGGGCAAAGGCGGGTTTTGAACACTTTCCAAATAATCGCCCTTATCTTCAATATGGCAATTGTTTTCGTTGCAATAAACCGCCAAGTCGGCATAGTCTTTATTTTTATATGGTTTGTTTATTCTCATTTCATTCACTCCTTAACATACCCTTTAACCTGCCACCAGTTTTTGCCAACATTTCCGGTATATGAAAACGATGTTGTTGTAAAACCCGCTGTAATCAGCAGAGGATAAGACCCGCTGTTATAAGCCTGTATCATGGCATAATAACTTGTATCTTTCATTTCTATTAAGAATGTGACTGTTCCGTTATTGCCGCTTGTATCAAGCAGTTGTCCGCCTTGTTCACACCAACCGTCAGACCAAATCCTATACCAATTATTTCCGTTTTTGTAAGTTTCAACAATATGCGGTATCGAAGAAAGTGTTGCATTAAATGTTGAAACATCCAGTTTGCTGTTAAATAACTCTGCGTTTAAGCCTGCCGTTTGTTCTATCGCTTCCTGCGTATAGTTTCCGACATAGAAGTAAAGATACATTTCAGTTGCAGACGGTTGAACAGTTGTAGAATTACCATAGATTGATGATGAACGTGAAGCAGAAAATGAAAATCCCGCAGTTTCACTATTTGTTCCCGAGCCCGTTCTTCTTGAACCGGTATAGGAAGTATCAACACCAAAACAACCGTTTGCTTGAAGATAACCCACATAAAAATCAGAACCGAATACACCTGTGATGTTCGGCAATCCTGCTTCAACGAAGTCACCAACCCTGTTTCTCAATCCGGTAAAACCGAATTTTGTTCTCGGCAGTTTGAAACGCGTATTTGTTGTATCTAAAATAAAATACCACGCCACCCCCGTTTCATCATAAATATCAGCCACCGTTTGCGCTTGATCTTCTAAAACAATCTTGTGTCCGTCTGATGCCACATAAACAGTGATTGTGTTTGAACCAACCGTTTCCGTTGTCGGTGTTATACCTGTTATATCATCTGTCAAATGTTCATAAGCTGCTTCATAAACCGTGCCGTCTTGCCATGAAAATGTATCAGCTCTTAACCACGAAACATTGTTTAGCAAATGATCAGACCATTGGAACGTCAAAATGTCGGGGCGATACCCTCCCGAATCAAGCGCAATCGTATCACCTGTCGCCTGATTGAGCGTAAACGAACCTTTTGTTTCTCCACCTTGTGTCAACGTGATTGTCGGATTATTGACCGTCGGCAACGCCGAACTCGTGATAAACCCCGCACCGTTTGTTAAATCTGCCGTATCCGTCGGCACCGCGATGTTTGCCGTTGCGTTTGTTGCGCTGTTTGCCGTAAATGTCGCAATGCTTTCCCCGTTCTTTTGAATTGTGAGTGTCGCATCATTGACGATCGGAATTGTCGGCTTTCCGCTCAAATCATCATAATCACCAGTTATCGCCACCATTGCCAAATCACTTATTAAACTTGACGAAAGCTTGTTGTCTGAAGTGATGACGTTCTGCTTTTCAGCAAACTTTGCCTCACCTATCGGCGATAGGTTTGAAAGATCAACATTTGCTAAATCACCCACCTTTTGATTTATTGATTCAATGCCCTCTTGAGTAGCTTGTTTAATTTCTGTCGTTCCGGATTTGATGTAGTTAATCGCACGTTCACAGTCCATCTTTGCCGCATCGCCGATTAAAACATCAATCTTTCTTTTCGGTTCAATTTGCGCTGTCATCTGCCCGCTTGAGCATATAGCAACGTTCAAATGTGCCTCATCTTCATTTATTTTCATCTCAAACCTCTTATTTTGTGATTTGTTCGGTGACCCTAAATGTCGCAATTTGGTTCGGATTTGCCGGATATATCGTGTTGACCGAACCATCAGATAAAGTCACCTGAATGTCGGTCAAGTAATCACCAACCGCAATGTTTGTCTGCAACGGTGTCAATAAAATCGCCATTTTGCCGTTTAAGGCATCAACCGGCGTTCCTGTAACAGAAAACATCAAGTTTCCGCTGTCATCTCTGACCTGCATCAACATTGTTGCACCTGTCAAATCCACCGGCTCGCATTTTTCTTTGAGCTCAAAGTTGATCGTAAAGCTGTCGCCTTGTCTGACCGTAATTAAATTTTCGTTCATTGTTCCACTCATTTATTAAGCCTCCTTTTTTGCCTTAATAAACCAATTCACAGCTTGGTTAATCGGCGTCACGTGCTCTGATGCGCCATAAAGTTCGCTCTGACCTGTTGTGTTTAATTGTATTGATCTTCTGACATATCCGCCCGGCTGCCCGCCCGTATCTCCGCTGCCATCAGGATCGCCGTTTCCCTGCTGTCCTACCCAATACGTATCAGAAGAAGAAAAAACTTGAGGCAAACCCTCATTTTGTGTGGTGTAAATATCAGATGCCGAATCACCGCCCAAACCTCTCAAAAACTTACCGCGATAATCAGGCACATTAAATGTGCTCACCCCATCGCCCGCACCGAAGTTTGTCCCAATCAGCGCAAACAAGTCCGCATAATCCGAGCGTGAAACAGCCTGCCCGTCACACAAAAGCCAGCATCCGTGATTTGCAGTTTGCACCGAGGCTTTGATATCGCCCAAATCCAAATTAGCAGACATCAAATCAAAAATTTCTTCTTTCAAACGAGCAATCAAACTTTCCGTCTGTCCTTTTGTCACAGCATCATTTGAAGCCGTTCCGAGTGCCATATTTTTGATTTGATTGCCGTTCATTTTAAGCACACCGCTTAAAGGCACGCGTCCATCGCGCAAAAAGCAGTTATTCAAAGCATTTGCAAAATTATCATCTTCTTCGTCATGTCTGTCAGAAATAATACCGATTTCATTTAATCTGTCATTTTCCCAACAATGCATGCGTGTGAAATTTCCTTCACTGTCAAAAGCCATTTTCTTTCTCCTTATCCCTATTTTTGTGTCAACATGGCTGTCGCAGCGCTTTCCCCGCCATCAACTGCTATTTTCAAAGCTTTCAGTTTTTGCGTCAAAGAATTGTTTTGTGCCTCGGCTCTGTTTTCAGCCAATGCATTGCCGACATTATATTTTTCATTTTCAATATCATATTTGCTTAAACTTCCTGTGAGCGCGGAAATAAGCTGATTGATATAATTTTGTTGCGCCGTATTGGCAAAATTTGCAACCGACAAATTGTTGTTCAAATCATTATTAAACGCATTTTGACCGGCAGATATAGCTTGATAAGCGCCATCATTTAAGGCTTCATTCTGATTTGCAAAAAGGTTTTCCATCGCACTCCGATAAGCTTTTGAGTCAACACCTATCCCTTGGTTTAAGAGCCTTGTTTGCAAAGCATCACGCTCCGCCTCATAAGATGGCATAATTTTGCCCAAATAGTTTTGAAAGGTTGCATCTTCCATACGCTTTTTTGCCGCCTCAGAGCCGTCCACACGAAATGTGTAATCGCCCATATTTTTGAGATTATTGCTTGCTCTTGATGCCCAATTGCCCAAATTGGCATAAACATTGTCCGCATTTGTTGTGTCATAATTATTCAAATAGTTGATATATTGATCCGTCGGACGACTGTCAAAATTGACCTTCAACCCGTCGCTCATCTTATTAAAAACATTTAAGCTTTTACTCATTTTCTTTTGTCCTCCATAAACATTCATTTTTTAACATTGAATAAACGATGCCGTCGTTTCCGTTGTTCTCAAAGAGGCGCAAGACCCCTTCTTTGATAAAGCCCAAATCTTCAACAAGTTTTCGGCTTTTTTCATTAAAAGCATCTACACGCACACTTACCCGCCGGCATTCCAAAAAATCAAAAGCGATATCAAATACCGCCCTTAAAATCCTTTTGTTGCACCATCTTTTGTCGGTACTGAAAATTGTCAGCCACACATCAATTTTCGGTCTGATATCGTGAAAAACAATACCTGCAATCAACTGTTTATCCCTCTTCACGCCAAGTGTGATGTTTTGACCGACCCAATCTTTTGGCTCATTTAAGCCGGAACCGACCCAATCTCTCACATCTCCAGTCAGATCAAGAAAGGTTTCCGTTTTATTTTCCGGCATTTGTTTTAAGCCTTTCAATTTCTTCTTTTAAGGCTCTGATTTCTTCCAGATATTTTCGCTCTTTTTTCATATTTTCAAAAATTACTTGATTGTTTTTTGATGCTTTCAAGAAATCAGCCGCCAACTTTTTTTCCATATTTAAATCAAGCTCTTTTGCCTTCTCGTCATCCAACGCGGCCAAAGCCTCAACGCTGAAAATATTTCTAAACTTGCAGCTTTCGATTTGCTCGGCCGATAAAAAAGCAAAATTATTGAGCGGCGTTCCGCTTCCGATTTCTTTTTTTTCGCTTAAATATCTGTTATATTCGCCGACAAAGCGATTGATGTGTTCTTTTGTCGCCGGTTGGTCAAACACATCACGCTCATCTTTGATTCGAATCTCAACATATAGTTTGTTTTCAAATTCGGGCAAACCGTTTTTTCTGATGTTGCCTGTTTTCACGCTTTTATCATAAAAGCGCGCAAAAACGCCTTTGTTTTCATTTTGGTTTTTTGCCATATCCTGAAAACTTAAAAATTCAATACTCATTTTTTTTTCCTTTCAAAAAACAAAAAAGAGGGAAAGCCCCTCTTTGCTTAAAACGAAACTTTTAATTTTATATCATTGCCTTAAAACTCAATATGAAGAACCATCCGGCTAACGCCGGAGGTATCTCCGTTCCCTCCAAGCTGCGCTTGCCAATCCGACGGAAAGTCGGCTTGGAATTGGCTTTCCACCGTCTGACGCCAGTGGTTTGCGCATTTGATGTTATCAAAACAAATTTTTTCATAAAAAACAATCCTTTTTTTAAGACCATTTCATATCTTCCCATCTGCCCGGAATATATTTTTGCCAATTTCTGTCTTCATATTCTTTTTGACAATCTATTTTTTCATAATTAGGACGTTCTTTATTATAATCTTTTTCATCTTCACAGTTAAATA
>JAFVFH010000005.1 GCA_017475525.1 Alphaproteobacteria bacterium
GAAAACGCAACGGTACCAATACTTGTAACTGTATCCGGAATATCAATACTTGTGATGTTTGTGCCATAAAACGCATCTCCTCCTATACTCTGTAGATTGGAACCTTCCGCAAAAGTGATTGTTTCAAGTGCTGTTCCCCTGAAGGCTTTGTATCCTAAAGAAGTAATCCCGTCTTCAATCACAACGGAAGTCGCTGAAGTATATCCGCCGTTTCCTGCCGATTCTGTACCGGAAATTGTCAAAACTTTGTTTTCTTCATCATAATCATAAGAAGGTTCCGCCATTGATTGACCTGTTGCGAGGACAACAACCGAGATGATACTTATAAAATATTCTTTCTTCATTTCTTAAACTCCTTTTTTTGAAGTCACCCTCTTTTCAATCCTCCCCCTCAGCGCCTTTGGCGCGATCAAGAGGGGGGAGGGATGAAAGGGGTGGCAAATATTAACCCAAACCCAAAAAAATCACTTTAGAAAAATTCCAAAGTGGGAGCTGAAAAACTGTTACGGAACAGACTCTTTTATTCGTCGTTAAAATAACGCTTATCTCAAGAACTCCCTTTAATAGGAGTATTTTCCGTAATATGTGTTTTTCAGACACCGCAACCATTTTGGTTACATTTTGATTATGCCATACCACAAGCCAAAAGTCAAACAAAAAAAGAAACCCTAAGGTTTCTTTTTTTTCAGCAATAGTCTTTGAGATGTTTTAAGCGTTTCCGAACGGATTGGCGTTTTCTTGACGCTCGCGATTTTCCTGTGTCTTTCTCAAATCAAACACATTTAAGAACACGCAAGAAATATAAATCGAAGAATATGTCCCGATAATCACACCAAATAAAATCACGAACGAAAAACTGCGCAATGCATCACCGCCGAAAGCAAACAAAGCAATGGCTGCGCAAAGCGTTGTCAAGCCCGTCAAAATCGTGCGTGAGAAAATATCATTCACACTCTTGTTGATGAGGTCATACTGACTCATCTTTTTGTATTTGCGCAAATTTTCTCTGATACGGTCGTAGTTGACCACCGTGTCGTTGATTGAATAACCGGCCAAGGTTAAAATTGCGGCAACTGTTGTTAAACTGATATCAAAATCAAACAGCGACAAACACCCCACCGTAATGATAATATCATGGAAAAGTCCGAGCAATGCGCCCAATGCAAATTGCCATTCAAACCTAAACCACACATAAGCGCAAATCGCCAAAATCGCAATCAAAGATGAAACCACGCCGGCACGTTTTAACTCATCGCCCACTTGAGGGCCGACGGATTCCACACGGCGATATTCATAACCATTGCCCAAAATTTCTTTGATTTTGACAATTGCAATGCGCTGGCTTTCTTCATTGGCATTATCTGCCTGCGCACGAATGGAAAGTTCGTTTCCTTCTTCGCCCACACTTTGAAGTGTTAGTTCATCCAAATCAAGCACTGCAAGCTTTTGTCTGATTTCTTCAACATTGATTTTGTTTTCGCTTTTGATTTCAATTAACACACCGCCTGAAAAATCAATACCATAGTTAAATCCATGGAAAAACATCAGGTAAAATGATGCCAATACAAGCAAAATCGAAACAGTATATGTATATCTACGCGGCTTTAAGAAGTCGATATTCGTATCTTTTGTCACCCAACTGAATATTTTCATTTTTTATTTTCCTTTCTCTTAAATGGGTAATTTTGTCGGCTTAAATTTGTTGAGCCAATAAGTGATGATCAAACGTGTCACCGTCACCGATGTAAACATGGATGTTGCAATACCGATGGCCAGTGTCACGGCAAAACCTCTGACCGGCCCCGTTCCAAACCAGAATAAAACAGCAGCCGCCACAAGCGTTGTGAGATTTGAATCAACAATCGTTGCCCAAGCTTCCGTAAAGCCTGCATCAGCCGCATCACGTGTTGAACGGCCGTTTTTAACTTCTTCGCGCATGCGCTCAAAAATCAAAACGTTTGCATCCACCGCCATACCGATGGTCAAGATAATACCCGCAATGCCTGGCAATGTTAATGTTGTGCCGATAAAGCTCATGGCGCCTAACATCAACACAAGGTTTGTAAACACCGTGATTGTCGTAAACACGCCAAACAATCCGTAAGCCGCAATCATAAACACAACAACGGCAATCAAACCGATGATAGATGCAAACACGCCGTCTTTAATCGAATCGGCGCCCAATCCTGCACCCACTGTGCGCTCTTCCAAAACTTCCAAAGGCGCAGGCAAAGCACCCGAGCGCAAAAGCATTGCCAAATTATTGGCTTCTTCCGAGCTGAAACTTCCCGTAATCACACCGCTTCCGCCTAAAATGGCTGTTTGAATGTTTGGTGCTGAAATGACTTCATTATCCAAAACAATGGCCAATCTTTCACCCACATTGTTTTTGGTCACTTCTCCGAATTTGCGTCCGCCCATGGTGTTGAACTTGAATGTCACAACCGGTCTGCCGTCTTGGAAAGAAACACCGGCATCGGTCAAATTCTCGCCACCGACAACAGCCTTCCTCTGAATCACGAGTTGTCCGCCTTCTGCGCTGTTAATCACGCGTGATGAGTTGCTAAGTTTGCCACGTTTGGCATCTTGTGCGGTTGTTCTGCTGTCAACCAAGTGAAAAGACATCTTAGCTGTTTTACCCAAGAGTGCCTTTACTTCTTCCGGATTTTGAATACCCGGCAATTGCACCACGATTCTGTCAGAACCTTGGCTTTGAATAACCGGCTCTTTTGTGCCAAGCTCATCAATACGGCGACGCACAATCTCAATCGACTGGTCGACCACCTTTTTAGTGAGCATATTAAGCGCCGTTTCGGAATACCTGATTTCGATGACACTGTTTTCATTGACACTCACCTCAAGACCGTCTTCCAATTTTTTGAAATACCCCATCGCTTGTGTGCGTGAATTGGCATTTTCAATCTTAACCTTCACACTGTCTGCGCCTGCAGATAAATTTTGGTAGCGAATACGATGCTCACGCAAACTCTGACGAACGCCGTCTTCCAAAAGTCCCATACGCTCGCGCAACACTTCTTTCATATTCACTTCCAAAAGCAGATTTGAACCGCCTTGCAAGTCAAGACCCAAACTCACCGGTTGCCACCATGAAGGCAGTTTCACCGATTTCGGCATGATGTTCGGAACGGCTAAAAACACACCGACCAAACAAATGCCTAAAATAATAAGCACTCTTTCTTTCGATAACTTATACATTTTTCTTTCCTTTATTGTTTTTTGATTTTTTATCAGATGTTGTTTCTTTGATGACCTCGCGGATGGTCCAACGATGCGCTTTAACCTCAACACCCTTTGAAATTTCAAGCGTTAAATCATCAGCTTCAACACCTTTAACGGTAGCATATAACCCGCCGCCCGTCAAAACCTTGTCGCCTGTTTTAATTGCTTGCAGTTCAGCCTCATGTTGTTTCATCTTCTTTTGTTGCGGACGAATCAGCAGCAGATAAAACACCAAGAAAATTAAAAGAATTTGAATCACATTTGCTGCAACCGAAGCTCCTGCCGAAGCCGTCACCGCCTCGCTTGCAAACGCGTCATTAATAAACATCCGTTTCTCCATTTTGTTATAACTTTAGGCAATATACAACAAAAAGTAATCATGACAACAGATATTTTTAAAGTATTGAACAACTTTTTGCTTTACTTTTCATCTAAAAACTGACATAATTAAAGATGCAACCGAAACGGTTGTGGTGTTCCTAAAACACTTCCTAGGTATAACTCCTCTTCGGGAGTAGATGATATAAGGATTTGCTCGAATAAATCTGACTGTATCTAGGCAGTTTTAGGACTCCCGCTTTGAAGTTTTTTTTCAAAGTGTTTTTTTTTTAATCAAATGTCTCGGAATAGAAGATGAACGATTTTATCGATTTCCATTTATTTCGAGATCTAAGCAAAAGGAGAAAAACAATGCACAATAAAACTTTAATTATGGCTTTGACGGCAACAACAATGCTCATTACTGTAGCTCAAGCAGAGAGCACCTCAAAAATTGTTAGAGGCGGCACTTATATGCATTTCGGAGGTGAGGAGGAACTCACAAATAACGGCGACGGAACATATTCTTCAGTATATGGAACAGGTGTCTTACATAATGGGATTTTATACATTCAATCCGAAGTTAATGGTAATGGTTCTTCAAGCATATACGAATATGATCCTGTCACTTGGCTACCCACAAAAGAAGGTTGGACAGCCCCTGATTCTTGGAGCATAACAAATTATGAAATAAATGGAAATACAAAAAAAACTGTCTCCACGAATTCTAATGGCGACTATGATGAAAGAACATATACATATTTGGATGATTACGATTTTTTTGCACAAGGTATGGAAGAATATTTGATTAATAAGGAAAAATATACAACATCAAAATATTGCGCGAACGGAAGCTCGTGTCAAACAGCAAAGGCTATTTATACTTATGATGATAATGGAAATATGATAGGACATGCCACCATGCAATCTAATCGCGATGGAATACTTGATATGATTGAAGTTACCACCGTACAAGAAAGTTCTAGACAACCGTTCTATGAAAATGGTAAGCCTACCAGAGATACTCTATTAAATCAAATCACATGGCAATTCACACATGGCACATACAATTATGATTTGAACACAGGTTCTTTACTAAACCTGACAAATGATGACACCGGCGAAATTATAGAAAGTTATATAGTGAGCCCAGATGGCAAAATAACTGTTTATTCAGGCGATAAGGATAATGGCGGCATAATGATTGGCGTTTATGGCAATTTTGAAGATTATATTTTTTCTTCCGCAGGTGAAAATTTACATCTGAGAGATATATTAGATTCTGATTTCGGAACAATAGGCTATGTACCCAGCAGACTAAGTTCATCAGGCACAAACGGAGACAATATCTCAGGCTCAGCAAACTAATCACGCACACCTAAACGTATCTACACCGTTGAAGAAGCATCAAAGCTCTCTAAACCGACCGGCAATACTTTCAAAATTCGGTATAAATAACCCGCAAATTTTTCAAAAAGCTCGTATAATCGGTCAGATAAATTGATTTTCAAAGCGAGCGAAATTTTAGCGTACAAAATGGTATGTGAATTTTGCGAGATGAAAGAAAATTGCTTTAGATGATGCTTTAAAAAAAACAGCGAAGAGCGTGTGCAGATAATAAGAGAAGTTTGCTTGTGTGAGACGAGTGTACTTGATCGTACATGACTGAACACAAGCAAACTTGTCTGTATTCGCTGCCAGCTATACGCGGTTTTTACGGCAGATAATTTCGCGGATTAACCGCCTTTTTCCCCGCACGCACTTCAAAGTGCAGTTGCGGCGCACTCACGCCGCCCGTTTTGCCGACGGTTGCAATTTTTTCACCCCTTGCAACGCTCTGCCCTTTTTTCACAAGAATTTTATCATTATGCGCATAAGCCGTGATATATCCGTCAGGGTGTTTAATCAAAATGAGGTTTCCAAAACCTTTAAGACCGTTTCCGGCATACGCCACCGTTCCTTTATCGCCGGCCTTGACCGTTGTGCCAAGCGGTGCGGAAATGTTGATGCCGTCATTTTTCAAACCTTTACCGACCTTTCCGAACGAAGAAATCACCTTGCCTGAAACCGGCCACACAAACTTAGCGTTGCGTTTTGTTGAAACATAGGCGGCAGATGAACTCGCCGTTGATGTTTTTGCTTTTGATGTCATGTTTGTCTGCGTTTTGCCTGCCACCTGTTTTGAGTTTGTTGCATACGTTTTCGGAGCCGTTCCCGAAACAGCAATTTTTTGCCCGACATTTAAGGCATAAGGCGGCTTGATATTGTTCTTTTGCGCCAAACTTTGCCAACTTGTGCCGTATTTTCGCGCAATGGATGCAAGTGTATCCCCTCGTTTGACCGTATAATATTTATTTGCATTTGTCTTTAAGACTTGCCCGACATAAAGCTGATTAGGGCTGTCAAGACCGTTGAGCTCAATCAACTCCATAATAGACATATCATAGCGCTTGGCAATACTGTATAAAGTATCACCTTTTTTGACTTGAACCGTATCCGGCGCACCAAAAACCTTGTTGTAATATGAACCGATAAGCTGAATACCGTTATTCACCGGCGCACAACCTGCCAAACACATACAAAACGCTAATGTCAAAACACTTTTTTTGAACATCTTTTAACCTTTAGCTTTGTATCATAAGCCCAAATTCGCTAAATATTCGTTAAACTCGGTCTGTCATCCTGCATTTATTTCAGGATCTCGTTTTATCTTCCGCCCTCTTTTTGTTGCAACATTTGAAGCGCTGCAGTTTGTTCGTTTGTCAACACTTGAACATTTTCAGGTATTTTCTTTGATTTTTTAGGTTGCAAAATACCACGCAAAGTTTGTATAACTTTGTAAGCTTTCTTGTCTTTTGCCTTTTCTTCCGCCGTTTTTTCCTTTGGCTTTTCAAATTTTTCCTTCACACCATCAACGGCTTTTTGAAACATATTTTTCAAACTCGGTTTTTCTTTGACTTTTGGCGCAACAGGCACTTCCTTTTCTGCTGTATCAACCTTTTGGGATGGCGCCGGTCTGCCGCTCAACGCCGCCAACCTGTCATCGTTTGAAAGGGCCGTTTCAATTGTTTGAACGACTTTAACATTCTCGGCGGCTTGTATCGGTTTGACTTCTTGTTCAATGCTTTTAATATCAAGCTTTCGCTGCATAATTGCTTCTTTTCCAAGCTCATCATACTGCTTTATCATATTATTGCGCCTATCAACCATATAACCTTGTAAGTTGTCATTAATTGGGTCATGAAGTTCTGCAAAATCACGCCATTTTTTATCTTTAATCTGCCCTTTATCATCCATCTCGAGTTCAAAAAGGCGGTCTTCCAAGAATTTAGTTTCGGGATTAACCATTTGGACAGCTAAATACATTTTTTCCAATTTGTTTTGATGCGGTAAAATCATTGTTTCATCAGTTGAAATTTTATAATAATGAGCATCAAATTTTCCACCGCTATATTGTCCAGCATGTTCAATAAAAAATATTTCCTGTTTCTCACCTCTGCTTTTATACTGATAAACAAAGCCGTATTTATAAGCGTTTTCTGGTGTATATTGTTTTTTATTATGTGAACTTTGTCCGAAAGCATAGCCTACCGCACCATCTTTGTGGACTCCTTCAATCATTTTGAATCCTTCACAAGCAACCGCTCCAAACTGAAAGTCAATATTCGCATGTGTTCCTAAATTGGCATAAGGTTTTGTGCCCTGCTGACCTCCATGAAAAACATGGACAGGCGGTCTCCCTTCTGCCAATGCTTTTTTATTATCCTCGTCAAGGACATCAGGCGAAATGCCTTTTTTCCACGCCTCATGCATCATACTTTTTTGATAAATTTCAAAGGTAACTGGCTCTGTCAATATTTCTGTTTCATGTCTTTTCATAATTTCTGATGCGACCATATTTCTCTGTTCAAAGGTGCAAGCATTTACACCACCGAAAACTGCTACTTTTTCTTTAAAATCATTGGCAACCCGTTGCTTTGTTTCTTCTTTCATTCCTTTGAGCAAGATTTGAAAATTTTTCATAGAATCCTTGGTATCTGCAGAAAACTCATGATAGAAATCCCTCACAGCTTCTTTTGCTTTTTCAGGATGGAGTTCTGATAAATTTGAAATATCTTCATGCTTATCAACATGTCTGGCTTCAACAAAAGATTCTCTTGCGTGCGGATTAGAACAACACACCTTGCCTCCAAGTTCCGTTGCCGCCTCAATCATAACAATATTGGCTTTTAAGGCTTCTTCAGGCGGCAAAAACGGTGCATGAATTTCATATTTTGTGACCACAAACACATTCGCATCTTTTGCCCGTTCATCTGAATTTTTAACAGCATCCAAACCTCTTCCTTTCAATTTTTCAACTATTTTATCCTGATTAGCCCATGGAGCAAACCCCATAGATTTGCGAGCGGGCCCAATAACAGGAGCCACGGGTTCATTCAAGCCTTCGTAAAAACGTCTGATTGAACGTCTCACCTCATCAGGATATTTGCTCTTTTGAACCTGCTCTTCAATATATTCTTCTGTTAAACCCTCAGCCATCGCTTTTCCTTCCATTTTTTCAACAATATAATTTTATCACCACTTTCAAAATTCGTCAATAAAAACATTGAAATCCCTCTTGATTTTTTGATTGAAAGCGCTTATGGTATGCCTTAACTTCAAACGAGAATTGAAATGGCACAAAAACCTGACATAGAAGACTTTAGCGGCGATAAATATAAATACGGCTTTACAACCGATATTGAAACCGAAAGCGCCCCGAAAGGCTTAAATGAAGACATCATCCGCCTCATCTCCAAAAAGAAAAATGAACCGGAGTGGCTTTTAGAAAAACGCTTAAAAGCATACAAACATTGGCTGACGATGGTTGAGCCGACATGGGCAAAGCTTGCTTATGAAAAGGTCAATTATCAAGATTTGTTTTATTATGCGGCGCCAAAACAAAAAGTCAAACCCCAAAGCCTTGATGATGTTGATCCCGAGCTTTTGAAAACTTATGATAAACTCGGCATTCCCTTAAAAGAGCAAGAAGTTTTGTCCGGCGTTGCCGTTGATGCGGTTTTCGACAGCGTTTCCGTTGCCACGACCTATCGTGCCAAACTCAAAGAACAGGGCATTATTTTCTGCTCGATTTCAGAAGCTGTTAAAGAGCACCCTGATTTGGTACAAAAATATTTAGGCTCTGTTGTGCCTTATACCGATAATTTCTTTGCCTGCCTTAACTCCGCTGTGTTTACGGACGGCTCGTTTGTTTATATCCCCAAAGGCGTTAAATGCCCGATGGAACTTTCGACTTATTTTCGAATCAATGCGCAGAACACGGGTCAGTTTGAGCGCACCTTGATTGTAGCGGATGAGAAAAGCTATGTTTCATATTTAGAGGGTTGTACAGCTCCCCAGCGCGATGAAAATCAGCTTCACGCCGCGATTGTTGAAATCGTTGTCTTAAAAGACGCCGAGGTTAAGTATTCGACCGTTCAAAACTGGTATCCGGGCGACAAATTCGGCAAAGGCGGGGTTTATAATTTTGTAACCAAACGTGCGGCTTGTCGTGGCGACAATGCCAAAGTTTCATGGACACAGGTTGAAACAGGCTCTGCCGTCACATGGAAATATCCGTCATGCGTTTTGCAAGGCGATAATTCCTCAGGCGAGTTTTATTCGGTTGCCATCACAAACAATTTTCAACAGGCAGATACCGGCACAAAAATGATTCATCTCGGCAAAAACACGAGCTCACGCATCATTTCAAAAGGCATTTCAGCGGGCCACTCCAACCAAACATATCGCGGTCTTGTCAAGGTTGCCAAAGGCGCCTCAAACGCGCGCAATTATTCGCAGTGTGACAGCTTGCTGATTGGGCAAACCTGCGGTTCGCATACCGTACCTTATATTGAAAATGAAAACAGGACGGCTGTTCTAGAACACGAGGCCACGACCTCTAAAATCAGCGAAGAACAGCTTTTTTACTGCCGGCAACGCGGCTTAACCGAAGAACAAGCCGTGGGGCTCATCGTCAATGGTTTTTGCAAAGAAGTGATGCAAAAATTGCCGATGGAATTTGCCATTGAGGCCGCAAAACTTATCAACATCAGCTTAGAAGGAAGTGTCGGATGACAAATAAAACACAAGAAACAATATATGAACGTGCGCTCCGCGTATGGCATAAAGAGCCGCAAATGCTTCAAGTGATTGAAGAAATGAGCGAGCTCACCAAAGAAATTTTAAAAAATGTCAACCGCAAAAAGGACAACATTGCCGAAATTGTGGAAGAAACGGCAGATGTTGAAATTATGCTTGAACAGCTCAAATGTTGCTACCAAATTAAAGAAAAAGTTGAGGCATATAAAACCGAAAAGCTCAAAAAAATCGAGCAACGCTTAGATGAGTGGGAACAAACGCATGACAAATAAACCGATATTAGAAATCAAAAATCTTTACGCCAAAGCCGGCGAAAAAGAGATCATCAAAAACTTCAACTTAAGCATTAACGAGGGTGAAGTTCATGCCATCATGGGGCCAAACGGCGCCGGTAAATCGACCTTATCTCACGTTTTAACCGGCAAACCCGGCTATGAAGTCACCTCAGGCGAAGTTTTTTTCAACGGCAAAGATTTGCTTTCTCTCAAAACCGAAGACCGCGCGAACGAGGGCTTGTTTCTGATTATGCAATACCCGATTGAAATCGAGGGTGTTTCCTTTATGACCTTCTTAAAATACGCCTTAAACGCCAAACGTCAATATAACGGCGAACCCGAGCTTGATACCATGGGCTTTATGAAACTTGTGCGAACAGAAGCCGAGAAGTTGGGTATTTCGCAAGAAATGCTCAAACGCGCCGTCAATGTCGGTTTTTCGGGCGGTGAGAAAAAGCGTATGGAAACGCTTCAAATGGCGCTTTTAAAACCCGCAGTTTCTATTTTGGACGAAGCAGATTCGGGGCTTGACATTGACGCCCTGAAAGTCGTCTCTCAAGGCATCAATTCTTTGCTTGACGGCAAGCGTTCGCTTCTGATTATCACCCACCATCAGGATTTGCTTGAATATATCGAGCCCGATTTTGTTCATGTTTTTTCCGACGGGCATATCATCAAAACGGGCGATAAAACATTGGCGCTCGAATTAGAAGCCAAAGGTTATACTTCATTTATCAAGGAAGCCGCATGTTAGAGCTTTTGAAAAACATAACGCTTGACGGATCCGACATCCCTTCCCTTTGCGCGGTTCGCCAAAAAGGCGCTGAGGCTTTTCAACAATTGCCAAGCAAAAAAACGGAAGCCTATAAATATACACCCGTTGCCACCGCACTCAGCCCAGAAATGTTTATCAAACCCTCTCATGCGTGTGATGAAGAACATTGCCATTGCCATCAAAAAAGCCTTGATATGGAGTCGTATGAATTTCATTTTTGCGATGGCCTGTTGCACGAGCATTTTCATTTCATCAAAGGCTTAGAGATTTCTTCCCTTTTAGACGCCTTTCTTGATCATGAAACGGGAAAATACTTTTCTCAAAACAATTTAGAGAAATTTCCTTTTGCGTCGCTCAATACGGCTTATTTGGAACAAGGTCTGTTCTTGCGTGTGTCACAAACGCTTGACAAACCGATTACCATCACCTATCACGGACACTCAAATGGTTTTCGAAACATATGCAATTTAATTGTTCTTGAAAAAGGCGTCAAGGCCGAAATTTCAGAGATTTTTGAAGGCGACCGAGAAACTTATTTTTCAAATATCGTCAATCATATTTTTGTTTCTAAAAATGCACACTTAACGCACTATAAGATGCAGTGTGAATCGCAAAACGCCGTTCATATTGCCTTTCAAAACGTGCAAGTCAAATCAGGCGGCAAATATGAGAGCTACACCTTGCAAACAGGCTCAAAACTTGCGCGCAACGAAACCCACGTTACCTTAAAAGAAAGTGGCGGAGCAGCGCTTGTAAACACGGCTTACCGCATTAACGGTGACACGCTTGTTGACACCACAACCGATATTGAGCATTTAGCCGCAAATACCACCTCGAACCAAATTGTCAAAGGCGTGATTGACCAAAATGCGCATGGTGTTTTTCAGGGCAAAATCCATATTGCTCCGAATGCTGTTCAAACAGAGGGGTATCAAATTCATAAAGCCTTATTGCTTTCAGATGATGCAAGCGTTGATGTCAAACCGGAGCTTGAGATTTTTGCAGATGATGTCAAATGTTCCCACGGCTCAACAACGGGCGACATCAATAAAGATGAGCTGTTTTATCTTCGTTCGCGTGGCATTTCCGAGTCTGATGCACGCCAAATTTTAACGACAGCCTTTTTGAATGAAGCTTTTTCCTCAATCGCAAATGAACGGATAAAATCATACTTTTTAAGCCGATAAAGAAACGCGTCCCACGAGAAAAGCACCCTTATTGAATCCTCCCCCAGAAAAGGAGAGGTTTGGAGAGGGTGTCTTTATTGAATCCTCCCCCTTGCGTTCAGAATGAACGCTTCAGAGGGGGGAGGTTTGGTGGGGGTGATAGCAAAAAAGCCTTTCCTTTCCCCCTCATCCCTCATAGTGCGCTTTCGCGTCACCCTTTTATTGTCATCCCTTGCGCTGTGCGGCGCATCAGCGCATCAAGGGATCTCAAAGCCGGCGTCGCGCCTACGGCGCACATACGCCGCTTCCATATAAAAAACAAACAAAAAAGTCACCCCTCGCCGAGGCTTAAAAAGCCGAGTGCGTCCAGGGGTCTACGAATTAGAAAAAATAAAATTTGTAGATGCCTTGACGATTCCTAACGGAATCGAGGCATGACTGTTCATTGTCACCCCTCCGAACGAAGTGAGGTCAAGGGGTCTACGGATTATCGAATCCTCCCCCAGAAAAGGGAAGGTTTGGAGAGGGTGATAATAATAAAGTCACCCCTCCGAACGAAGTGAGGTCAAGGGGTCTACGGATTATTTTTTATGTCCCTTTTAAATTGCACTCACGCCGCTTCCAAATCAAAAAAAAACAATAAGTCTTTTCCTTAAAATAATATTTGACAAAATTTTATTTTTATGATACATTTTTTCTATAAAAAGATTAAAGATGAATTATTTATAAATGAGAGGATCCGGTCAAATAAAGCCTCTTTAAACATTCCGGCATAAATATGAAAAAATGGGAAATCGCCATCGGCATCTTCCTCTCTCTTGCCGAGATTTTGATCGTTGCGACCATCATCTTCGGCATCAAAGAGAACATTGAATGGGCATCAAACTGCCTCATCAGCGCCGGCATTGCGGGATGGCTTGCCATCTTTGCTATCATCGGCAGAAAAATCTCTGAAAGACGTTATATCATCTAAAACATCTTCAGAGAAAAAACCACCCCTCAAAGGTGGCTTTTTTTTATTTTTACATATATCTGATTGACAAACCTGTTGACATTAAAGCGTATTTATCATAGAACAATAGTGACTTTATTAATATCATTTTTTCTCAAGCACTTTGGATATCCTCCATACTTGAACTTTTAGAAGAGGACAACACATGAAAAAACTTTTAATTTGTCTCGGTCTTGTTTTAACGCTCTGTGCGTGCGGCAGCGACCATATTATGCGTTTTAATCTCAGTGAGCATCCGGAAGTAAAAACTGCGCCGTCATATGAAGGTAGAAGCCATTTCTTCTTGTGGGGGATGTTTCAGGAAAAAAATTATAACCTGACAAACGTTTGCCCGATCAGAGGCATCAACTCTATAGAAGCCTATTGGACATTTTATGATTCTTTAATGGGTGGTTTGACAATGGGAATTTACGCACCGGAAAGTTACTCGATTTATTGTAATTAAACCCCGAAATTTCAACAAAGAAGCATAACAATATATATTGTTATGCTTTTTTTGTTTGTTTTGACAATATTTTTAAGTCAGCACGAAATTCAAGGACAAGCACAACAAACCAAAACAAGAATATTATTGTGACAATATCATCACACATCGGGCTTCCGAAAATATCAACAAGCGCAAACATATACCCCTGTTCCGTTGTCACAAAAAGCATAGATATTTCCCACGCAAACATCAAAAAACGCTTGTCAATTATCGAGATTAAACGATTTTTTTCGTCATACACAATTTGGTGCACACGCTTTGTTTTGTATGAAACATATTTGATAAGAAAAATAAAAGCACAAATAAATATCTGAAAAAGAACGTTATACCAAATCCACTTTTTCTCAAAAAGATCATTTGATTGCCCCGAAAAATCATAATCATACTGAATCATATCAGGGATAACGTTCCAATATATGCCATACATTCCGATTTCGATAATAAACACCGAAAATGTCAAAATGATGGAAAGCAGCGTCCTAAACTTCATTCCTTGCGGTGTGTTACCTGATATAAAAAGCTTTATAAATTGTATAAAAGAAGACATATTTTTTTCCTGCTTTGTCGTTCGAGCGCCATCATATTTCATAAAAAAACAAAAAACAACAATCCTTTTGAACATTTTATATTTTTTCATCATTTTCTAACACGGAAAAATCAAAAAAGATACATCATTCAAATAGTGTATTATATCTTTTTTCAATATTTTTCAGTATATTTTCATAAATATCAGATGATGTCAGAGCGTTTTGGTTAAATTTATCAGCCACAACACGGCTCTCTTCTACAATATTTAAAAAAGTTCTTTTCATCTCTTTCATCATGCTTGTAGCATTCAGATGCAATTGTGTGAAAAGAGCTATCCAATCTTTTTTATGCAGAGAATCATAATTGCCTTTCCCATTTATAGTCATTGCAATATCATGGCTTACAATTTTTCTAGGATACACGTCAACTGATACCAAATCATATGCCGGAGATAAAATGACTTTATTATTTTTATCCAAATGTATAAAAGAAAAATTCTTAGCATGAGCATCTGTATTACCGACCAGATAATTAAAAATCAGAAGCTTTATAAATTTATATCCATCAGTTGCTTTTTGACTGGAGTACTGTGTGATAGCATTGTATATTTGCGGCAATTTCGGCCCGCCATCGGATTGATATTTTTTACGACTCAAATATCCTAATACCTGGCAAAAATCTTCTTGATGAATACGTTCAATCTTTCCATGCAATGATTTTCGATCATAACGCTCAATTTCCAGATATTTTCTTCCATCAACAACTTTCAGTTCTACGCCTATGGCGTCATTAAAGAATTTTTTTGCCAATGTCATGCAGAATAACTCATTTTCAAGAAGACCGCCAAAATGCTTATTGGTAATTTTGATAATATGTGTTGTCGGGTGTTCATCATCAGAGCGGTAATATTTGCCATCACCTGCTTTATAAACAGCAAATTTCGATTGAGCTCCGGCCAGAGACAAACGCGGTGCATTTTCCATACCTGTTAATAAAGGATTTGTCGGTAAATTATCTATAATTTTTGAAAGCAGTTCATTATCAATCTCTTTTAATGGTGTATCGACATTAATTTGTGGTTCATCTGAATATAAAGAAACAGCTCCTGCACAATCACCGCCTATTTGATTTAATATAGAAAAAGTATTGTCTTCAGAGATGTGAAAATTTTTAGAAATAAAGCTTAAAGCATCTCCCTCAGGCGTCAAATTATCAAAAAACGGTTCTGCATAAAACGGTTCATATATTGTTTTGCGTACAGGCATTCTGACAGACAGAGGGGAAGCATCATCTTCGTACTGAAATTCCAGACGGCCTAACGAATCTTCGGATAAAATACCTACTTTTTGACCATATAAATATACATTCAATCTTCTTACCATGAATTACTCCTCAATATCTGCAATGCTTAAATTTAGCCCTAAAATCCATGCCACATGCAGTGCTTTTTCCAATTCTATCGTCGGTTTTCCTCTTTCCAGTTCACCTATAAATCGCGGACTGACATTAGCTATTGCAGATAACTGAATCTGCGTTAATCCTTGTTTTTTTCTATATTCTTTTATGGCTTTGCCAAAACTTTTTGAATCTTGTATCATCATTTTTCTTACCTCTCAGTAAGATTAGAACTTATTTTATAAAAAATCAACAAAAATCTTACCGATAAGTAACATTTTTGAGCAGTAAAGCAAAAATAGTTAAAAATATTACCGAACGATAAGAAAAAAACACAGATAAAACTTTAACACTATAAACCTACTTTTTTTATTCAAAATAATTGTTAGGGCAAAATTGATAATAGGCAAATTTCGGGCGAGGAAAAGCGTGTTGTGACGCCTAAAGTCGGCAAAGAGCTCCGTCAAGAGATTATGAAAAACTTGAAAAATCAAGTCAAAGAATAATCTTTTCTTTATTACCCAAAACGCCCTCTTTATCACCAGCGTGCACCACAACAATTTTGGCATTTTTACAAAATCTTTTAATACAATCTTCTCTATTTTAGAAAATTCCGAAAATAAAGAAAAATATAAAACTTGTCGAACTTACTTTATCAAAGGTCCGAAAATGCGAACTCAAGGTCACTTGGTATTTTCATAATATATTAACTCTTGGTTGATATAACAAAATTGAGGTGTGTTATGAAAAAATTACTCTTAATGCTCGGAATATTCTTTGCTTTGCTTAAAAATGCGCAGGCTATTGATGAAAAAGAAAAAGAGATGCTTGACCAGTTTATTAATTTTACCGGAACTTATGAAGAAGATTTACATCGTTTTAAGCAAAAACCATTGGTTGATTTAACCAAAGAAGAACAAAAATCTGTTGCCGGTTTTTCAATAGAGCGTAAAATTAATCCGCAATATAGTGAGAAAAAAGAGCAAGATACCAAACATCAATATTCTCCGGCCGCACAACTAAACCCATCGTTGGCAAGTTATTATGACA
>JAFVFH010000035.1 GCA_017475525.1 Alphaproteobacteria bacterium
ATCAACCGCATCACATTCTTCACCGCCAAGCAAACACTTTTCTATTTTATCAAGCTCTTTAAGCTGTTTTTCCAATTGCATTTCCATACCGCGGGCAATAATATAAGTTTCGAGCACGGTATCTATTTTGAACTGCTCGCCGATTTTGCGGTAATTATTGTTAATATCATCTTTCTTGCTTGGAAATTGCAAAAATCTTTCAATAAATACTTTCTGGATTTCATCTTCATCATCTAATTTTACTTTAGTATTCTCATCAATAAGTCGCGACCACGATGTTACTTTTTTACCGGCAATTTTATCCATCAATTTGTTAAATGATGTATTTCCAAGATTGGTCACATAAGAGGAAAGCTGATGCTCCAACTCATCTATTTTAAGGTCTTTTTTAACCTTATCAATAGCAACTTTAACGGCGTTACCTGACGACATAAGTTCAATACCCGAAGCAACAGCACCAGGAACATCAAACTGATAATTAGTCGGACTCGGATTCAGTGGCGTTAAATCATAAAAGAGTGCTTGCGTCTGCGGAACATACCCAAAGCTAAATAAAAAGCAGATTGTTGTGTATATATATTTTTTCATCATTTTTCTCCTCTTTATTTTGCCCCCGATATTTTTTGTAGTGCCGTGTCTTTGGCCGATTGAACAGTGCCGGTAACTTTGTTTTTTATACCTTTTTTGGCTTTATCCAACAAGCCTTTCCCCATAGTTTTAAGCTTGCCCTTCAAGCTTGGGTCATATTCGTAGATATCTAAATTAAACAACGTAAAATCTTGCGAATAGTCGTTAAGCTTATAAAAATTATTCCAATCCTGTATTGTTTGCAAAGATTCCATTTTCAATTTTGCAAGTAGCATTTTGGTGAGTTGCGCCGAACTTTTTACAATCTGAAAATCAACCCCTATTTGCATATTTTTAGCACCGAAATTTGTATCGGCCGTTTCGGTCAGCGAATCGCGCATTTTTTTAGCATCTGCCTGTGTTTGTAAGGTCATACCATCGCCTTGTGTAGCCGAAGTCAATAAGTCTTGTAAGGCTTCGTAATATGCTTGTTTGCGTTTTTTCATAACGCGAGTAGTCCCCTCTGAACTGTATGGCTCATCTTCTGCTAAGAAAAAATCGGCAATAGTTTGCGCATAAATAGTTTCAACATCATCCTCGGCTTCTTCCGATTCCGCATTTCCAAAAAGCAATGTATCTGTCTTTTGAGTTAGTGATTGAAATGCCTTACCGGCATCTAAAACTGTTGTTATGTTCGCATATTTCTCTTTAGCTTCGGCAATTTTTTTCATTGCGGCGGCTTTTTTGTCTTCATACTTTTTGGCAATGGCGTTCTTTTTCTTCTTAATTTTTGTCAGCACTGAATCTTTTTTAGGTTCTTGTGTTTTGTCGTTATCGGTTGTCGTCTGTTTTTCGCCATTTTCCGAAACATCGGTTGTATCTTCATTAGCCTCCAAATCATCAAGCTGATGTTGTAATTGGGTAATTGCAATGCCATATTCCGTTCTGGTCGGGTCTTCTTCGGCCAATGGTATCATCGCTGTTTCGTACTTCAAAATTTCTGATTTAATAGCCTTAATTTTTGACTGACGATCCCCCAGCTCGGCTTTTTCTATTGATTCAAGTTCCGCTTGAGCTTTATCTACTTCTTGTTTGGCTTGTAATTTTTGCTTACCTAAATTGATTAAATCAGATACACTGAAGGAAGATAAATCCGGCATAGCACCGGTTGCAATATTATTTGCCAAATCCTTAATATTAAAATTCCCCGATTTAACTTGTTCAATGGCGACGTCTTTTACCTCATTAGCCTTCTTCTTTAAGTAGTCTGTTCCAATTGCTTTAATTTTCCCAAACAGGTGTTTTCCTTCATTGCCTTCACCCTGCTGATGTTTTTCGTCAGATATATGCAAATTCGTGCCGTATTGCGTTTCAATTTGTTTGAGCAACTGTTGTAATTCAAAACTGGCTGCGGCACCGAGTTCCGGAATATCAAGCTCGTTTAAGGCAAACGTCTTCGAAGCCGAAAACGCAACCATAACCAAAGATAAAAGCAGATATTTGAATATTTTTTTCATAGTTATTCTCCTTTTTGTGCTTCACCTTCGGTTTTTTGTGTATCATCAGAAGTCTGTGTCAATTTTTGCATTTCAATGCTTGCCTCATTGTTTTGAGCACCGGCCATAGATATCAGAATGTTTATCCAACGTTTGTTGGCGCGCATTTTAACTTCTTTAACAGTGTTTATCATAATGGTTTCATCTTTTATATCATTCTGTTTTTCTTCGTCTTCTTTGATTTTGGCGCCCTCTTTTTGCAGTTCATAGCGTTTTGCTAAAGCTTGCGCATACATGGCACTAACGTTGTTTATCAGCAGTTCGTTCATTTTTTCGTCATACGCTGCTCTTTCTTCAACATCATTTTTGCTATCAGACTTAAACACATATTTATCTTGATATGCTTCACGCGCACCAGCCGTTGCAAAATCTCCAAAATTCATTTTTTTTGCAATACCTGAAAGAGTTTTATTTTTGGCAATACCTTTTTGGGCTTGCGACAAAGCATAAGACATAGCCTTCTGCTTGGCTTCTTCTTTCAGGTTATTCAATTCATCACGCGCCGAATTTATCATCATTTTAACCTCTGTAACCAATTCCAAGTTATCTTGGAATTTTTCCATTTCCTTTTCAGCTGTTTCAATGGCGTTGGTCACAACAGTAATCGGCGCACTTTTAGCCCAAACCAAACTTGGTAACAATATTAAGCAAAGGCTGAATATGACATATATTTTCTTCATCACTGTCCTCCTTTGCTGTTACGAGCTGCTTCGGCTTTAGCAGCCTCTGCTTCTGCACCTTGCTCAACCAGCTCATCATTAGAAGGTTCTTTTGCTGAAGCCGGCTTATTACCGCCTGAGTTATCATCACCCATTTCCATATCTCCGGGATCAGCCGTATTTGGGTCAACTTCTTCGCTTGTCCCAGGAGTTACCGTTACACTAACACCTTCGGTATAAACTTTGA
>JAFVFH010000036.1 GCA_017475525.1 Alphaproteobacteria bacterium
CAGGCGACAGCCGAACGCAGCAAATCTTACAAGCCAAGTGACCGAAGAGAGCGTAAGCTCTCAAGAAGAGGTTAGGAGAGGGTGACAACAATAATATCAATATGAATTTTAAGGAGTTTAACTTATGAAAAAAACAGTTTTGATTTTGAGCTTAATGGTGAGTTTTAATGCCAACGCGTGGGAGCCTTGCGGCACAGATGCCGAGGGCAATACGGCAAACTGCGAATATCAAATTATTGACGGCACATTAACGATTCGCGGTGTCGGTAATAATGGCAATATCGGAAGCTGGTCTAATGATACAGGAATATTGGCGCCGTGGCGTGGAAAAAATGTCGAGAATGTTGTTATTGAAAACTCAATTAAGGATTTAGGACAAATGGGGTTTGTCTATATAAAAAGCCAAAATCCGATTACTATTCCCAACAGCATAACAACAATTGGCAGTAACGCTTTTTTCGCTGCAGATACTTCGGAAATCATTATTCCTGATAGTGTTACGGATATTAGTAGTACAGCTTTTAATTGGTCTTCAATCAAAAAAATCGATATTCCGGATTCAGTTAAAATATTAGGTGGGCTTCGAGGGACAAATCTTGTTGATGTTGTTGTTCCGGATTCTGTCGAAAGAATCCGTGATATCGCTTTTTCGTACTGCATAAATCTTCAAAGTTTAACAATAGGTGAAAATACTCAAATAAACCAAATTTTTGATTTTTATGATGAAGAAAGGTCTGAAAATCTTGAAAATCTCAAAATCTATTGCACGGGAGATACAAAAAAATGTGATGCGAATTTAGAAGCGGCAGGTTATGGCGAGCTCAAATCAATCAAGGCGACAACAAAGCAAGTCAACGGGGTGACTTATGTTTATGACAACAAGGGAAAACTTGTGACGACATCCGGCAAGCGCAAAGAAAAGCGCATCTACTCAATAGAAGAAGCCTCTCTTGTTTCCAAAAAAACAGGCAATACTTTTAAGTTGAGATACAAATAAGCTCTTGTCATCGTTTGAATGATGACTAAAACACAAAGATAGTCTGCATAAAAATGCAAAATATCTTGTGATGACGCTTGATTGATGCTACAAGAAAAAAAAGAGAAAAATCAATGCGCACATATATTATCAAAAGGCTTTTTTTAATTCCCTTAACACTGCTCGGCATTTTGGCCGTCAATTTTGCCATTATCCAGCTTGCTCCCGGTGGGCCGGTGGAATATGTGTTGGCAAAATATCAGGGCATGAACACGGACTCAAAAGCGCAGTTCACCTCAACGCCCCAAGCACAAAGCAATTCAACAGCTTCAAAATATCAGGGGGCGCAAGGTGTGCCTGAAGATTTGGTGGAAGAATTAAACAAGCAATTCGGGTTTGATAAACCATGGTATGAACGGTTTTGCAAAATGGTGAAAGATTATGCCACCTTTGATTTTGGCAGAAGCTATTATCAAGATAAAACCGTTTTAGAGCTGATTGCCGAGCGTATGCCTGTTTCTGTTTCGCTCGGGCTTTGGTCAACGCTCATTATCTACTTGATTGCGATTCCTTTGGGTATTAAAAAAGCGCTTTATGACGGCACGAAGTTTGATGTTTCAACAACTGTTGCCGTGATTATCGGCTCAGCCATCCCTGTTTTTCTGTTTGCCGTGTTTTTGATTGTGTTTTTGGCAGGTGGCACATATTTGCAATGGTTTCCGCTTCGGGGGTTGACCTTTGATAATTTTGAAACGCTTTCATTGATGGGCAAAATCAAAGACTATTTTTGGCATATCGCGTTGCCTGTCGTTTCAATTGTCATTGGCGGGTTTGCTTCGCTTACCATGCTCACCAAAAACTCATTTTTAGACGAGCTTGGAAAGCAATATATTTTAACGGCGCGCGCCAAAGGCTTGTCTGAAAAAGACATTTTGTATAAACATGTTTTCAGAAATGCCATGCTGATTATTATCGCAGGTTTTCCGTCACTTTTAATCAAAATGTTGTTCACGGGTTCTGTTTTGATTGAAGTCGTGTTTTCATTAAACGGGCTCGGCCTCTTGGGTTATGAGGCAATTATGACGCGCGATTATCCCGTTATTTTCGGCACACTTTATATTTTTGCACTTTTGGGACTTGTTTTAAAGCTGATAAGCGACCTGACTTATTCGCTTGTCGACCCACGAATCAATTTTGATAAGATATAAAAATTCTTCTTTACTTTTCTTGAAATATCTGCCATAATAAAAGCAGATATGAGTTGTGCTCATATTGAGCGTCTTGATAGGCGCGGGGCTGTCGAAAGCTCTTGACCATGTGCGGCGTAAGGATAACACCGCAAAATGTGCTATTCTTTTTTCTTTTTAAAAAGGTGGTGCATTATCCCCGATGAAACGGTCGGGGAGCTGGTGGCGGATGTTCAAGATATTTTATCTAAAGGCCATCAGAGTCATTTCACATGGTATGATTTTCGAACTTCCCGTCCGCTCTATTAAGAGCGGCTTCTTGTTATTTAATGATTTTTAGGAGAGAAAATTATGCAAAAAAAATTTTTTATACTGCCTTTGTTTGCTGCTTTTTTACTATCATCTAATGCAAAAGCGCTTGATTGTCCTTCAGGAACAGTGGAAGGCACGAGTTGTTGGGCTGTATATGGAAGCGCACAGGCTGCGTATTTGATTAATGGTGTTTTGACCATACCTACGAATAGTTCTTATGCTAGCGCATCAAGCACACCATGGTATGGTTCTCGAAGTAAAATTACAAGCGTTGTCGTGACAGGCGGTGGTGGCATCGGAGCTTATGCTCTTGGCGGTTTATCAAAGGTAACAAGCGTGACATTTACCGGAAATACGTCCGGTTACATTTCTAAAAATGCTTTGAATGGTGCAACGTCATTAAAGACGTTGGTAATTCCAAAGGGAATGATGATTGAAAACGGAACTTTTACAGGATCCGGTGTGACAACGGTTGTTGCAGATAGGGATGCGGGGTTTGCATCAAAATCTTTTACAGGTCTTTCTTCAAGCGCCGTTTTGTATTGCGAAAGCGGTACAACCTGTTCAAGTGATGCTAAAAAAACAGGTTTTACCGGAACCGTCCGAAGTTATAATATCGACGCTAATGGGGTGTATAGCTATAATGGTAAATATTTTGCTTCGGCGGATAATATGGGAAAAAATAATACATCGGGTTGTAGCACTTTGAGTGCCTGCACAACAACAGTTAAAAACAACGAAATTGCCAAAATGGTATCCGAAGGAAAATATTGCAACTCAACAAGCACATGTTCGGCTTTATGGGATATGAAATCAAACGGTTATTGTAGCGATTATACGGCGTGCAAAAAACTTTCGGATATGAAAAATGACGGCTATTGCACGGATTACAGCGATTGCAAAACGTTAGTCGATATGGCAAATGCAAAAACGTATTGCAAAACTATAGATACCTGTAAGGCATTGGTTGATATGAAAGCAAACGGTGATTGTGCAGACTATGCCAAATGTGTGAGTTTGCAACAAATGCAAACAGCCGGATGTGAGGCCGGAACGTATGATGCTTGCCTGAGCTTGTCACAAATGGAAGGTTGTGAGGGCTATACCGAATGTGCAAGCTTGCAACAAATGCAAACAGCCGGATGCGAAGCCGGAACATATGAGGCTTGCTTGAGCTTGTCACAAATGGAAGGTTGTGAGGGCTATACCGAATGTGCAAGCTTGCAACAAATGCAAACAGCCGGATGCGAAGCCGGAACATATGAGGCTTGCTTGAACTTGTCACAAATGGAAGGTTGCTCGGGCTATGCCGAATGTGCCAGCTTGCAACAAATGCAAACAGCCGGATGTGAGGCCGGAACGTATGAGGTTTGTTTGAAGTTGTCACAAATGCAGACAAATGGCTATTGCGAAGATTACATTTCTTGTCAAGCTTTGCAGAATATGGCAGATACGAGCGATTTGTGTTCAACGCCGGAAAGTTGTAAAGAACTGATTGATATGTCAAGCGGAACTTTGTGCAACACGCTTGAGAGTTGTCATGAGCTTGTGACAATGGCTAATGCTGGCGAAGTATGTTCAACAGCAGAGGAATGTAAAGCGTATCTTCACCAAAAAGCTGAAGAAGAACGTGCGTCAAAAATCAAGCGTATCTATACTATTGAAGAGGCAACGCGTCTTTCTAAAGAAACCGGCAACAAATTTAAATTAAGATATAAATAAAAATACGCTAAAAAAACCGTCGGTTCAATCCGACGGTTTTTTAATGAGAAGTATCTTAAAGCCGTTCGATTTCGCGGGCGGCGTCAATCGCGGCGTTTAAGGAGCTGTTCGGTTTGAAGTTGATATAGCGCATATCAAGCGGAGCGGCATAGCGGTTTTCATAAAGCGCATGAATAAAACGATAATGTTTCTTTGTGAGCCAGCTTTTGCCTTCAAACACAAAAACGGGTTTGCTTGTGCCGCAAGCCTCGGAGGTCATCGAAACGGAATCGCCCGTCACAATAATGTTATCGGCACAGGCAAGATACCCCAAATATGGATTTTCGTTTTTATCGCCCCACAAAAATGTGTGTGCGGGAATATCCTTTAAGGCTTCCATAATGAGCTTTTGTGCATTTTCGCCGGTGCGGCGTGAAGTTGTAATCAGGATTGAACCACCGATTTTTTTCTTGAAATCTAAAATTTTATCTGCAAGCCCCTTGGCGTTTTCAAGTGTAAACGGGCGGTCTTTAATCGCACCGCCGACAATAACCGCCGTTAAAGGCTTGGGTAAATCTTTGAAAGTTTCAGCCCATTTGGCTTCAGCCTCGTCTAAAACCTTCGGTGTCACACGGTGCGGTGCCCCGATTAAATAGCGAAAACTCTTGCGAAATGGTTTGTCTTTATCATGCTCGGGCAACAAAACAAGCGAAAACTCATCCAGCCCCGTTTCACCGGGGTGCATAATTTGAATAAGTTGCGTTTGAGGATTTTCCTTTTTGATATAGCGTGCAACGGGAACAGTCCGCCGACTGATGGATAAAACCATATTCGGCCATGGTGCCTTAAAGAGTTTTTTCGAATCTTGCGTCAGACCCATGAGCGTTCTGCCTCTGACAAAATTCGGGAGACCTGAAAGTTTTGTATATTCGATTTTTTTCTCAATGATATCGAAATGGTTGTCATTAAGCTGCTGAATAATACCGCGTGCCTGCCCGACGCTTCCCATACGATTATCAATCAATACCCATAAAACTTTTTTCATATAAAATCTCCTGTTACAAAATATATTGTAGTCTATGACAAAGTTTTGAAATATGCAAGATTTTTTTTCAAATCAAAAGGCGTTTAATACAGGGCGGCAACTTCAGGATCGTTGAAATATTTATCAATGGCGTTGGCGGCAGATGTCGCAAGCTTTTTGCGGTAGCTTGATTGTTTGAGCAAGCTTTCTTCCTGTTTGTTTGACAGATACCCCATTTCCAAAAGGGCAGACGGAATATCCGGTGCTTTTAACACGGCAAAACCTGCAAAACGATGAGTGTTATCAACGATTTTGACGGATTTTTTCATTTCACCCACAACATATCCGGCAAATTTTGAAGATTTATTGCGACAGTCCGTTTGTGAAAGTGAAATCAAAATATCATTGATTTCTTTGGAGTTTTCGGAAAAATCGACACCGCCGATGATATCCACTTTGTTTTCGCGTTCAGCCAAAGCGGCGGCCTCTTTATCGGAAGCTTTTTCCGAAAGCGTATAAACGGACAAACCTTTGGCGTTGCGATTTGTCGCACTGTCGGCGTGGAGCGACATAAACAAATCTGCCTTATATTTTTGCGCAATTTTAACACGCTGGCGAAGCGGAATAAAAATGTCGGTCGAACGTGTTAAATAAACCTTATAACCTTTTTTCTCCAAAAGAGTTTTCAATTCTTTGCCCATGGCCAGAGTGATGTTTTTTTCATAGGTCTTACCGTAAGCGCCGATGGCTCCCGGATCTTTTCCGCCATGCCCCGGATCCAAAACAACGATTTTTTGCTTGGCTTTCGGCTTAGCCGTTTTGTCAGATGAAAACCAACCGCTTGAGCTTTTTGCTTTTGACGCAACTTTTGATGACGTGTTTTGCGCACCGCTTGAAAGGGCATATTTTGTGCCGACCTTAGCCTTAAAATCGCGCTCGGAAGCGGCCACCAAATCAACCACAAATCGCCAACCGTTGTTTTTGGTTGGTTCAAGCATAAACGCTTGCTTGATTAAAACAGGTTTTTGCAAATCAAACACAATGCGCTTATCTGTTTTGTTCAGTTCGCCGACTCGCGTTGAAGAAATCAGGCTGTTTTTGTCATTCTGTAAAGTTTTTTTGATGTCCGTATCTAAAGTGTCAACAACGAGTCTTTTGGGTGTGTTTAGCAAAAACACCTGCCAATCAAACCTTTCATCTGCGTCAAAAACAATGCGCACACTGCTGACTTGTTGACCGATTCGCATATTTTTGATTGTTGCGGCAGAAACATTTGAGCAAACAAACAAAAATGCAAATACGAGCCACAATGCACCTATATTTTTTGCAAAATTTTGATATATTTTTTTCATGCCATACATTTTAGAGAAAGAGTTATTACCAATTGTTTAAAAAAAATATGAAACAAATAAAATTTTCTTGTTGTAATTTTAAAACAAAGTCTATATTGTATCAAAAGTTGACCGTATATACGCACGGAAGATTTTGCATAAGATGCGTGGGTCAATGGTAGAATGCAGAGTTTTGTTTTTTTTTAAAATCGCCAAAGCAATGAAGAAAGATAAAGTGCGGTTTTTTGAAAAAAAATAATAGAGAGCGCAAAGCACGCTTGAAACAAAAAAAAAGGCAAAAAGCCTTTTGTGTAGTTTGAAATATCTTTGTTTACAAATCTCTGTATTCGTGGTGTAAACTGATTTTGATACAGGATAATGTGATGACAAAGAAAATGCTGATTGATGCCACCCAAAAAGAAGAAACACGTGTGGTCATCGTTGATGGAAACAAAGTTGAAGATGTTGAGTTTGAATCAACTTCCCGCAAACAAATTAAAGGCAATATATATACGGCACGAGTTATTCGTGTTGAGCCCTCATTGCAGGCCGCGTTTATCGACTACGGGGGAAATAAACACGGTTTTTTGGCTTTTAGCGAAATTCATCCGGACTACTATCATGTTTCTAATGAAGTTTTAGAAGCTTTAGATAAAGAAGTTGATGAAATCATTGAAAATAAAAAACAATATATCCGCGAGCGTCAGGAAACGCGTGCGCGTATCAGAGCCGAGAAAAAGGCTTTGTATGAAGCGCGTAAGGCAGAAGAAGAACGCTTAAAAGCTGAAAAGGAAGAACAAAAAGAGCAGGAAACGCCGCAAGAGCAAGAAGCCTTTGAGGAACAAGGGGCAGATAATGCAACTGAGCAAGCCGCAAATACGGTCATCTTGGGCGATGAGGCTCTCGAGTCTTCAACAATAAAAGAAAATACCGATTCGGCAAATGCTGAAGAAGTGACAACGGAGCCTGCTGAAAACACTCAAGAAGAAAAACCGACTCGTGGCAAAAGAAAATACAGCCGTCGCACACAAAAAAAGAGAGCAGCAAAAGAAAGTGAAACATCGGAGGTTTCTGAGCTCAAAGTGTCGTCGGCAGATACCATAGATGAAGATGACCGTATCGATGAAGACATTGACTCCTCATCTGATTTGGATGTTGATAATGATGATGAAGTTGATGTGCCTGATAATGTGGCAGAAGATGAATTTGAATATAGTTTTGAAGTTCAGCGCAAACTCATTCGTGCACGCAAACTGTATCATAATTCAGCTATTCAAGATGTGATTAAAGAAGGGCAGATTTTGCTTGTGCAGGTTGTCAAAGAAGAACGTGGCAACAAAGGTGCTTCGTTCACAACGTATCTTTCACTTGCAGGGCGCTATGGTGTGTTAATGCCGAACCGCATCAAATCCGGCGGTGTTTCGCGCAAAATTACCAATGCGGCAGACAGAAAGCGTTTGAAAGACATCATCAGAGATTTGCCGCTTTCAATGGATATGTCGCTGATTATCCGCACGGCGGGTGAAGACAAAACAGAAGATGAAATTGTGCGCGATTATAACTATTTGATCAGAACATGGAATTTGATTCGCACAAGTGCGTTGCAAAACAAGGCGCCTGCGCTGATTTATGAAGAAGGAGATTTGATCAAGCGTGCGCTTCGTGATATGTGTTCAAATGATATTTCTGAAATTATTGTCGATGGTGATACGGCATATAAAGCCGCACGTGAGTTTGTCAAGATTTTATCACCGCAAGAGGTTAGAAAAATCAGATGTCGCAAACCGTATGAACCGCCTGTTTTTCAGCGCTATCAGGTTGAAGCACAGCTTGATAAATTGCATAGCCCGACTGTTCAGCTCGAATCCGGCGGCTATTTGGTGATTAACCCGACAGAAGCTTTGGTCGCGATTGATGTGAACTCCGGTCGCGCCACAAAAGAGCTTGATATTGAAGAAACCGCCTTAAAAACAAACTTGGAAGCTGCTGATGAAATTGCTCGTCAGCTCAAAATGCGTGATTTGGCAGGGCTTATTGTTGTTGACTTTATTGATATGGAAGAAAACAAAAACAATATTGCGGTTGAAAAACGCATGAAAGAAGCTTTGAAAACAGATCGTGCACGTGTTCAAATTGCAAGAATGAGTTGCTTCGGTTTGCTCGAAATTTCGCGTCAGCGTATGCATTCCTCGTTTGTCGAAAGTAACTATGAAACATGTCCGTATTGCCACGGGCACGGTGTTATGCGCACAATAGAATCAGGTGCGGCATTGATTTTGCGTGCGATAGAAGAAGAAGGTGTGAAAAACAGATTTTCAAGTCTGACCGTTTTTGTGCCGACAGATACAGCGATATATCTCTTAAATCAAAAACGCAAGAGTTTGGCAGAACTTGAAGAACGTTATCATATGTCTGTGATTATTTCGGCCGATGGCGACATTAAAAATGTGTCGGATTATAAAATCGAGCGTCAACGTCTGTCAAAAAACCAAGAAAATCAGGTTGAAACTGCACCTGCCACAACTTATGCAGATGCTGTGGCGGAAGATGAGCTTCAAATAGAGGAATATGCACAAGAAACAGAGAATGAGGACAACTCGAATTATCGCAACAACAGGCGTTATAATCGTCGTAAAGGGCGCTTTAATAAGCGCTATAACAATAAACAAAATGAGAAAAAGGAAGCACCGAAAATTTTGTACAGCTCCGATAACATCAACTTAAACCAAGACGATAAAAAGAAAACGACATGGTGGCGCAGATTAATCGGCTAAAAATCAAACTTATTTCAAGGTTGCTGTTCGGGTTTATCCTTTCGGCGGTTTTTGCTTTTAGTGCAAACGCCGCACCGTCTTTGTTGACGGATGATGAAACCGAAACGCTGATCAAAGAGATTGTCAAACCGATTTTTAAGGTGGCGAACGTTTCATTTGATGAAAACCGCATACACCTTTTAAATGATATGAGCTTAAATGCGTTTGTGAGCGACGGCAACCACTTGTTTGTGCATACGGGCACTATCTTAAAAGCCGAAAACGTGAATGAGATTTCGGGCATTTTAGCGCACGAAACGGGGCACATAGCCGGTGGGCACATTATGCGTCAAAAGCTTAAGATTCAAGATTTGCAAACCTTGTCAGCCATTTCGCTGATTGCGGCCGGAGGTGCGGCTGTGGCGTCGGGTAGGGGAGATGCGGCCATGGCCATTGCGCTCGGCTCTCACGGCTCACTCTTAAATTCACTGATGGCCTACCAGATGACGGAAGAACGTAGCGCCGATGAGAGTGCGGTCAAATACTTGAAAGCGCTTCATCAGTCGCCGGCAGGGTTGAAAAATTTTATGAAAACGATTCAAAAAACAAACCGCTTGTCAGGTTATGAAGAAACGCCGTATTTTAGAACACACCCGATGAGCACTGAACGTATGGCGTTTTTTGAAAAAGCCTTAAAACAAAACGGCGGCAAAACGACCTCTCCGCTTGATAAAGATTTTGAGTTTGTAAAAGCAAAACTTTTTGCTTTTTTGATGCCTCAAGAGCAAACATTGAAAAAATACCCTTTATCAGACAAAACAGATACGGCGGTGTATGCACATGCGGTTGTCAAATTCAAACAAAAAAAGTTTGCGGAAGCTGTTTTGCTGATGAATAATTTGATTGAAAGATATCCTTCAAACCCATATTTTTATCAGCTCAAAGGTCAGTTTTTGTTTGAAAGCGGCAAGCCGGGCGAAGCCTTAAAAGCCTACCAAAAAGCTTTAGAGTTCAAACCGAACTCAAATGAAACGATGCTTTTATATGCCGAAAGCGCGATAGAAACAAATTTAAGCAAAACAGAGCTTCAAAATGTGATAGACATTTTGAACAAACTTCAAATAAGGCAAGAAACACCGCGTGGCTGGGAGCTTTTAGCCAAAGCCTATTATCAAAAAGGGGTTGAGGCACAAAGCCTGTATGCTTCAGCAAAATACAGCTTTTTAATCGGCAATGTGGAAATCGCTAAAAAGCAAATTAAAAAAGCCTTGAGCCTGAATCCCTCCGAGTCGCTTAAGCTCAAACTCAAAGATTTAGAAGAAGAGCTCAAAGAAGAATAGTTTGTTGTTACGGCAAATAAGTTTATTTATACCGCAATCTAAATGTATTTCCCGCCGGTTTGGAAACTTTGGTCGCTTCTTCAAGGGTATAAATACGCTTCGGAATATAGTTTCCGTTTTGCATATCCTTAAAATTGGCATATTTTTTGCCGCTAACAGAGTATCTTCCGTCAGCATCTATAGTATATACATGAACGCCGGACGGCTTGCCTAAAGCTTTAAGACACTGCGCCGCAAGATTTTCGGGACAATAAAGCGATGCGTCAGTGTAAAAGGCATGATCGTCAATATATGTTGTCCCTTGAGGAACGGCAATATTTTCTACAGCAGAATTCATAAAAGCCGCACTGCCGATACGTGTCACCGTTTCAGGAATGATGATACTTGTTTCCGCCAATTGGTAAAAAGCTGCTGCCCCGATTGATTCAATACCCTCTGATATCTCAATTCTTGTGATATCAAGCGCATAAGTGCCCCACGGTGCCGATGTTATATGTTGGCTTGTCCAGTTATTGTAAGGTAATACATATGAGTCAACTTGTTGAGAATAATAATCATACATATCTCCCGTGCCGGAAATCTCGAGTTTCCCATCACTGTATAGTTTCCAAGTGCAATTATCGCCGCATTTTGTCGTCGCATCATTCGGGTCTGTTTGAGCAATAATTGTTATTTCATCGTTTGCCAGTACATTAAAACTTAAAATTAGACCCAAAATTAAAACAGTTTTCTTCATAGTTTTTCTCCTGCATGATAAATAAAAAAAACCACCTTGAAAAATCCAAAGTGGGAGCCCTAAAAACTGTCGCAGACAGACTCTCTTATTCGCCGCAAAATTGCGCTTATCTCGAGAACTCCCATTAAAAGGAGCTGTTCTGCGAAGATGTTTTTAGGAACACCATAGCCAACTCGGCTACATTTTTTATTTTGCCATATTTGATTTTAAAAGTCAAAGAAAAAATATTAAAAAAAGACTTGATTTTTGCTTAAAATCGTGTATAAGCTCTTTTCTGTTAACCGGCGGAGCGGGCGAAATGGCATGCCTGACCGCTTGAATATCAATCCATTTTTATGAAGGAAGATAAAATGCCAAAATTAAAAACAAAAAGTTCCGCGAAAAAACGCTTCAGCGTGACAAGTACCGGAAAATTAAAAAAGAATGCCGCGTTCAAAAGACACCTCCTCTTTAACAAAGGCACAAAAATGAAAAGACAAGCAAGAGGCACATCTCTTGTCAGTGAGTCTGATGTTCAAATTGTTAAAAAGTTTTTACCGTATTTATAAGGAGGATTTGTTATGTCACGTATGAAAAGAGGTATGACCGCACACGCTCGTCACAAGAAAATTTTATCTATGGCGAAAGGTTACAGAGGTCGCAATAAAAACGTATTCAGAGTTGCAGTTGAAAAGGTTGAGAAAGGTTTGCAATATGCATATCGTGATCGCCGTGCAAAAAAGAGAAGCTTCCGCGCACTGTGGATTCAACGCATCAATGCAGCCACACGTTTGCATGATATGACTTATTCTCGATTTATCAGCGGGCTTATCAAAGCCGGTATTGAACTTGATCGTAAAGTTCTCGCTGATATCGCTTTGAAAGAGCCCAAAGCTTTTGCTAAGCTTGTCGATTCTGCCAAAGCAGCTCTTAAATAAGAAGTAAAAAGTCATTTTAAGAAAAAAGAGTTATCTTGGCAGATCAAGATAGCTCTTTTTTATGTTTTTAAGGTTAAAATCATGGAAGATATAAAAGATATAGAACAGCGTATTTTAGAAGAAGTCAGCAAGGCATCTGACTTGAAAGCTCTTGATGAAATCCGCGTTTCGGCAATGGGCAAAAAAGGTGAAATTACCGAAATGATGAAAACATTGGGGCAAATGAGTGCAGATGAACGCATTGAAACAGCTAAAAAATTAAATTTGCTTAAATCTGCCGTTGAGGAGGCTTTATCAAAGCGCAAAGATATTTTGGAAAACGAGGCATTAAACGCTAAATTGGCTTGTGAAAAAATAGATGTCACATTGCCGTGCCGTCCTGAAACACAAGGGCGCATTCACCCCGTTTCAAAAATTTATGAAGAAGTGGCGGCGATATTTGGCGAGCTCGGTTTTGAAGTTGCCGAAGGTCCTTCAATTGAAGACCAGTTCCATAACTTTAATGCTTTGAATATGCCCCTAAATCACCCTGCGCGCCAAATGCAGGATACCTTTTATATTGCCCATGATAAAGATAAGCCTTTTGAAATGGATGATGCTTATGTTGTGCGCACTCACACATCAGGTATGCAAATCCGCACGATGGAAAACAAAAAACCGCCGATCAGAATCATTGCCCCCGGCAGAACATATCGCTCGGATTTTGACGCCACGCACACGCCGATGTTTCACCAGGTTGAAGGGTTGGTGATTGATAAAACAACAACGCTTGCTCACCTCAAGGGTTGTTTGTATGATTTTGTGAAAGCCTTCTTTGAACTTGATGATATTCCGGTGCGTTACCGTCCGTCATATTTTCCGTTTACCGAGCCGTCGGCTGAAATGGATATCGGTTGCTTAAAAACAAAAACAGAGCTCAAAATCGGTGCCGGCAATGATTGGTTGGAGATTTTGGGTTGCGGTATGGTTCATCCGAATGTCTTAAAAGCAGGCGGTATTGACCCTGATGAGTATCAAGGTTTTGCTTTCGGCGTCGGTTTAGACAGACTTGCAATGCTTAAATACGGCATTCCTGATTTACGCACATTTTTTGAATCAGATGTCAGATGGATGAAAAATTATGGTTTTGCGCCGCTTGATTTTTCATCTTTGACAGGTGGCTTGAGCAACAACGGAGGGCAACTCAGATGAAATTAACATTATCATGGCTTAAAGAACATTTAGATACAACGGCTGATTTAAATACGATTGTTAAAACATTAACGCGTATTGGCTTGGAAGTTGAAGAAGTTTATAATCCGGCAGAAAATTTAAAAGGTTTTATCACAGCTCGTGCCGAAAATGTGACCATGCACCCCGATTCTGATCACTTGCATGTTTTAACCGTCAATACAGGCAAAGAAAAGTTGCAGGTTGTTTGCGGTGCGCCGAATGTCAAAGAAGGTCTTATCGGTATTTTTGCGCCTGTCGGCACAAATATTCCGTGCTATAATGAGGTTTTAAAAGTGGGCAAAATCCGCGGCGTTGAAAGCTTTGGAATGATGTGTTCGGAAAAAGAGCTTTGCGTTGGTGAAGACCACACAGGTATTATTGAATTGCCGCAAGATACAAAAATCGGTCTTCCGGCCTCAGAGGTTTTAAATATTGACCCCGTCATTGAAATAGCCATCACCCCGAACAGGGCAGAATGTTTAGGTGTCAGAGGTGTGGCGCGTGATTTGGCGGCAGCAGGACTGGGCACATTAAAATCGTTGGAAATCGAAAAAATCAAAGGCACATTTGAAAGCCCGATTAAAGTCAAAGTTTTATGTCAGGACGAATGCCCGACTTATGTCGGAAGATACATTAAAAATGTTGATAACACACGACAAACACCAAAATGGATGAAAGACCGCTTAACAGCCATCGGCTTGCGTTCTATCTCGCCGCTTGTTGATGTAACAAACTATATCAACTATGATTTGGCGCGTCCTTTGCATGTTTTTGATGCCGATAAAATCAAAGGCGACATAACTGTTCGTATGTGCAAAGAAAATGAGCATTTCGTGGCTTTAGATGAAAAAGAATATGATTTAGACACGCTTTCGCTCGGTATTTGTGATGACGAAGGCATTGAGTGTTTGGGCGGCATTATGGGCGGTTTAAGCAAAGGTTGCTCAGCGGATACAAAAAATGTTTTCTTGGAATGTGCTTTGTTCAAGCCTCAATGCATTGCAAGGACAGGACGCAAATTTGCCATTGAATCAGACTCGCGCTATCGCTCTGAACGCTGGGTTGACCCGAAATCAAATGTTTTAGGCTCTGATTATGCCACACAGCTCATCACCGAGATTTGCGGCGGTGAAGTTTCGGAAGTGATGATTGAAGGTGATGAAAATGCCGCGCCTCAAGTGGCATATATCCGCCCATCACGCATGAAAACATTTGTCGGTATGGAAGTGGCTCAAGAAAAAATCATTGAGATTTTGAGCCGTTTAGGTTTCAAAACCTCTGTTGAGGGGGATAAAATCAAAGCTGTTTCACCTTCTTGGCGCGGAGATATTGAGTGCGAACAAGATCTGATTGAAGAGGTGGTGCGTATGATTGGCTTAGATGAGATTGAACCTCAATCTATGCCTCATGATCAGTTCCCGAAACAAGTTTTGACGCCGGCTCAACAGCGAGTTGTTACAGTCAAACACGAGCTCGCCTTGAGAGGTATGTATGAAACGGTCACATGGAGCTTTACATCATCAAAATTGGCCGATGTTTTTCATAAAAGCAATCAAACAGATGTTGTGCTCATTGCAAACCCGATTTCGGCTGATTTGGATGAGATGAGACCGTCATTGTTGCCAAACCTTTTGATGGGTGCGAAAAATAACATTGCACACGGCTATGCCAATATGTCGATTTTTGAGGTGGGACCTGAGTTTTACGGGCGTCATCCGAAAGAAGAAACAAATGTGGCAACAGGAATCCGTGTCGGTTTAACAAGTGATAAGGATTGGAGCAAAACAAGTCGCCCGTTTGATGTGTTTGATGCAAAAGCCGATGCTTTAGCTACGATTGCGGCGGCCAAAGGTCCGATAGATAATCCGCAGATAACTTTAGATGCGCCTGCCTACTATCACCCCGGTCGCAGCGGCACGATTCGTCTAGGAAAAAATGTGCTTGCATATTTTGGCGAATTACACCCGAGCGTGTTGAAAAAGTTTGGCTTAAAAACGCGCGTTGTGGCGTTTGAAGTCTATCTTGACAATATCCCGTTGCCGCGAGCCACGCATGATAAATCAAAGAAAAAACTTGAGCTTTCGGCTTTTCAACCGGTTGTTAAAGATTTGGCTTTTGTGGTAGATGAAAATGTCTCGGCAGCAGCTGTTTTGGCAGCGGCGAAAAATGCGGACAGAAACCTGATAACAGAAGTCAGATTGTTTGACCTTTACGAGGGTGAAAACCTTCCTCAAGGCAAAAAATCGCTTGCGATATCTGTGGTATTCCAGCCGAATGAGCAAACATTTACCGATAAAGATATTGAAAATTTGATGAATAAGGTCATCGTGAATGTGAACAAAAACACGGGCGGTGAACTTCGAGCTTAATAAAAGGAAAAGATTATGACACTTAAAACAAAAAGAGCAGAAAATTATCCTGCATGGTATCAATGCGTTGTTTCAGAAGCCGATATGGCCGAAAACTCCGTTTCGCCGGGGTGTATGGTTATCAAACCTTGGGGATACGGCATTTGGGAGCGCATTCGCGATTTGATGGACGAAGAATTTCGTCAAACCGACCATGAAAACGCATATTTTCCGCTTTTTATTCCGATTTCTTTTTTCAGAAAAGAAGCCGAGCACGTTGAGGGTTTTGCTAAAGAAATGGCTGTTGTGACACACTCAAGGCTAGAGCAAGTTGATGGCACATTGCAGCCGGCAGGCGAGCTTGACGAGCCTTTGATTGTGCGCCCGACCTCCGAGACGATTATTGCCGATTCTTTTTCAAAATGGGTGAAATCATATCGTGATTTGCCGGTTTTGATCAACCAATGGGCAAATGTTGTGCGTTGGGAGTTAAGACCGCGTTTGTTCTTGCGTACGCGTGAGTTTTTGTGGCAAGAGGGACACACGGCACATGCCTCTGCCGAAGATGCCGAAACAGAAACAAAACGTATGCTTGAGGTTTATCGCAAAACCTGTGAAGAGTTTTTGGCGATGCCTGTCATTGAAGGGGTTAAGCCTGAATATGACAAATTCCCCGGTGCGGTTGATACTTATTGCGTTGAAGCCATGATGCAGGACGGCAAAGCCTTGCAGGCCGGCACATCGCACTTTTTGGGACAAAACTTTGCAAAATCGGCAAACATCAGCTTTATCAACAAAGAAAACAAGCCCGAATTTGCATATACAACCTCATGGGGTGTTTCAACAAGACTTATCGGCGGTGTGATTATGACGCACGCCGATGATGAAGGCATGGTTGTGCCACCTCGTATTGCGCCTTATCAGGTCATTTTCGTGCCGGTGATTAAAAAAGCCGAAGATGAAGAAAAGGTGATGGCTTATATCAACGAAGTGGCGCTTGAACTCAAAAAACAAACACCTTTCGGTGAAAAAATCCGCATCAAGATTGACAAGCGTAACAAACAAGCCGTTGACAAGTTTTGGGAGTGGACGAGAAAAGGTGCGCCCGTGATTTGCGAAATCGGTTTAAGAGATATTGAAAACAATGCTATGATGGTCCGTGAGCGTTTGAACATCGGCGCCAAAGAGATTGTTTCAAAAGCTGATTTTGTGGCAACGATTCCAAGCCGCTTAGAAAAAATTCAAAAAGAGCTGTTTGACCGCGCCAAAGCGCGTATGGATCAAAATATCCGCACAGATATCTCAAGTCCTGAAGAATTTAAGGCCTATTTTTCAAATTCAAACGAGTGGATTGAAGACGGAAAGGTTGGCAAAGTTGCCTTTGTGAAAGGCAAATGGAGCGGCGATGAAAAAACGGAAGAACTCTTAAAAGAGCTCAAGATTGCCATTCGCTGCCTGCCTTTAGAGCAATCAGGCACAAAGGGCAAATGCTTGCTGACAGGCAAAGATGCCACGATAGATGTGATTTACGCAAGGAGTTATTAAATTGACAAAAAGAGACCTTCGGGTCTTTTTTTGTTGAATAATAATAAAAAATTTTGTATAATAAGATAAGTATATGCCCCTTGAGGAGAAATCAGATGACAGATGAGAAAGAAAACAGAGTAGCCAAACGAGCGCCCGACGGTTATCGCACGATTACTTATCAAGTCGATACGCTTTCCTCAAAAGCCAATGCGGCGGCATACTACCAATCAAGGAGCAATGCGATTACATCAAATTATGTTATCGGGCAGGATAACACATACAATCAAAGCGATGAAGTCTTGATTCATGAACAAAAGCATCGTAGCAATCAAGAAAAGGGGTTGTATGCCTATGCCGTCAATTCTGAACAGGCCTATAAATTGCAAATGCATGATGAAATTTCGGCAACAATGGCTTCGATTATTGCCTCGCGGCAAAAATATCTTGAAACGGGCGATATTTCTGTTTTTGATAACAACTATAATGCTAAATTTTACGCTGACGCTATTAAAAACGGAGAAGTTAATCCTTTCAGCGATAAAAAAGAAGATTTTGATAAAGAGATGCATTTAATCATGAACGGCACACAAAAATTTTGGTGTGAGAAAAAAGGTTTATCCGATACATACATGAGAGTATGTGCCACAAACGGATGTATCAGAGCCGAACTTGACGGTAAACACGCGGCTTTTTATGATGAAAATTATGAGCGTGGTAAAAAGATTTGTTATAACATCGGCGGTGTTGACTTTACGCAATATATGGATCATGATGTTGAAATACCGGCAGAAGGGCAAAATATGCTCAATGCGAAAATCAATGATAAAATCCAGAAAACAGGATATGAACACCTTTCGCATGAAGATTTGGCCATGTTTTACGATGTGCCGGTATATGACGGGAAAATGAGCTTGCAACAATATCAAGATTTGGTGCAACAAACACTTGCGATGAACAAGGCCTTTAACATCAATAATTCGTCTGTGTTAAGTACGGGAGAAACCGTTGCTACATATGAAAAAACAATGCTGGCTCATGCAACGCTGAACAACGAAGGTCTTCAATATGCGCAAAGCGAATATAAAAATGCCATGGAAAGTGCCTTGCCCGTTGCTCAAAATATCACAACAGCGTTGGCCGAAGAATATAGAGATAAAGGGATAAAAGTCGGTTCAGGCGATAATGAGGCTTATCAGCAGGCTTTGCAAAAGCTGTATACATATTCATATGACAGTTCAAATATGATAAATTGTGTGCAATATACGGGAGATGTCAATGTTTCCGAAGCGTTAAATCCACAGCAAACACAATATTCATCTGCGATATCGCAGACAGCTCAGGATGTTCAAAATCTCAGCAAATGGGCGGTTAAGAAGAATCGCGTGTCTCATGTTTTGTATATGAATTTAGGCCCCGAGGTCAAAAACGAACCGGTGCGAAAAGCAAACAGAGGCTTGCCGCAATATAGAACATGGCAAGATCAAGACGGTTCACGCGTTTCCGAGGTGCAATACAGAGATGTTTTGGATATGAACCAACCGATTATTAAACAGCCCTCTGCTCAAAGTGCTGAAAACAATAAAACATTGGCAGAGCTTTTGTTGGAAAAGACCGGACGGAAAGATAATCGTTCAGATGCGCCCGTTTCTCGTATCACAGATGCGCCTGTATACGTGGTTAAGAAAATAAACACGCGGTAATATTTTTATTCAAATAAAAAAAAGAAACAAAAAAAGAGGTCGTCAAGACCTCTTTTTTGATTGCTTATATTGAAATATTATTTATAGCGCAGTTTGAAGGTGTTGCCGGTTGGTTTGGAAACCTTCGTAGCCTCTTCAATGGTGTAGATGCGCTTGTTTTTATATCCGATGACATTACCGTCTTTATCAACGATAGTATAACTGCCGTCATTTTCATTGTAAATTTCTTTGTTTGAGCTTCTCATCGGTGCTTGTATCATGTTATATGTTCCTTTTTGATAACCTGCGGTGAGCATGTTCGCCTCACAAACGGAGATTTTTCCGGTGCAATGAATCGTAATCCCTTCCAATGGAAGATCCCTATCAAAACCATCGGCAAAGAAAATTCGACCATCGCTGTATGATATAACGTAATCGTTTGCATCAGGATATTGGGTAAAATATGCCATTGCTGCATCAACATCTTTTTGTGTGAAATAACCTGTTTCTATCCTTTCTTGTAATTGAAATTTGCCAAAATCATCGTCATAAATCATATATCTTGGAATTAAAATATCTTTTTCTGATGTTCTGATGGGTGTATGTTCCCCAATAGTGACATCTGTAAGTGGGACATTATAAAAGGCGTATGCTCCTATGATCTCGACCGAATCGGGAATATCTATGCTCTGAAGCGATGAGTTTTGAAATGCATGCTCCCCAATTTTAGTTACACTATCTGGAATATTAATAGAACTTAAAGTGTGAGATTCAAAGGCAAATTCTCCAATTTCTTTTAGTCCTTCAGGAAGATTCACACTTTGCATATGATTGTAAAATTCAATTCTATATGCAAATGCCCCATTAGGTATTCTTTCTATACCTTTTTCAAGAGTTAAAGAAAAATTATCTTCATTAAGTTTGTTGCGAACTTCGTTATTCCAGACTTGTACAAAATTTGCCGGTATTGTGTAAGTTATGGATGAATCATTTGGGCCGAGAATAAGTTGCCTCGTTTCGGAATTAAAAGTCCATTTGCAATTAGTGCCACAATCATCACCCGTAAGAATTTCGGCATTTGCATGAAAAGTTGCAGCCAACCCCAAAATCAAAATCAATTTTCTCATATTTTTTTTCCTTTACAAAATAAAAACCGTTTAAGATAAACCAAAAACGGAGGAGCTAGAAAACTGCCATTGCACAGCTTGCTTTATTCGTGCGTCTGAATACGCCTTATTTCAACAACTCCTCTGCAAAGGAGCTATACAATGGATGTGTTTTCTAAACACCGCAACCATTTTGGTTACATTCTGTATTATGGCATATCTCAAATCAAAAGTAAATAAAAAATATTGCATTTTTTTCAATTAAATATATCATAAAAATACTTGTTTTGATTTTTAGTCACTTATTAACAATATTTATTATGAAAATCGATTGTATTATTTTAGTGCCTCAAAAAACATATTGGGGCGGAAAAATGAGATTCTTGGGAGAAATAGACAAGTTTCTTTTAAGAGAGCTTCCTATGCAGCGTCTTTTGGCTTTGAAAGATGTTCCGCCGGAAAATTTCGGTAAAGAATTATCAAATCTCGTTTCAAGTATCGGCATGGAGCTTGGAATGAGGCTTCTGAAAAGCGAACATTATGTTTTGCCTCTTATCGAATTGACGGAAACTGAATCCTTGACCGAGCTTGAGGTTGTTGAAGCTTGGCGTGACATTACCTTTCTCAGCGCCGTGCAAGAGCTTTGGAAACAATCCAAAGAAGATACAGCTTTCACACTTTTGCTTGAACAGACCTTAGAAAAAGAGATTGCCCTCTGCTCTCGTTATGAAAAAGTGTGTGCAAAGTCATCTCTGTTTATGAAAAAGGCAAAACGACAACAGCTTCAAAGGATCTTAAATGAGCTCTCGGCACAGTCCTGTCAGGAAACGCTTTACCTCTACGGCATAATCGTTTATGCCAAAACGCTGTTTTTGATCAAGGGGCTTAACGCAGACAAATTTTCCTTCAAATAAAAATGAGGAAGTCGTGTTTATAAAAAAGAGGTCGTCAAGACCTCTTTTTTATTGCAATTTTTTGCGCATTTCATCAGGGATTCGTGTCGGTCTGTGACGATTGATGTTGATGTAAACAAGCGTTACTCTCACATCGGCCAAAAGCTCATCTCCTTTTTTAACCTCTTGATGAATCACAACCGAAGAGTTGCGCAGTTCTTCAATTTCGCACGAAACGGAAAGCAAATCATCTAAAAAAGCTGATTGCTTGTAGTCTATTTCGGCGTGTCTTGCGACAAAACCACACCTGTCGCCGTCTTTATTTGTTTCAACCGTCCAACCTTGTGCACGCATAAATTCCGTTCTGGCGCGCTCGGCAAATTTCAAATAGTTTGCGTAATAAACAATTCTTTCGGCATCAGTGTCTTCATAATACACCCTGACAGGAATTTTAAAAACATCAGTCATTATTTTCGCTTTCAATATTTTTTAACAAATCAAATTGCCCGTTGTCATATTTGATTTTGCCATAAGGCAAACCGAGATATTTATATCCTTGCTCGGAAATCACGCGTCCGCGCGGGGTGCGGGCAATAAATCCGAGCTTTAGCAAAAACGGCTCAACAACTTCTTCAATCGTATCGCGTTCTTCAGAAAGCGCGGCGGCTAACGTGTCTGCTCCGACAGGCCCACCGCCATAGTTTTTGGCGATGCAGTTCAAATAGCGCCTGTCAAACATATCAAGCCCGTAGTTGTCAACATCCAAACGTTTTAAGGCTGTGTCGGCGAGAGCGTTGTCAATCTCCGCTCCTCCGCTCACAGCGCCAAAATCACGCACGCGCCTGAGCAATCTTCCTGCAACACGCGGTGTGCCGCGCGAGCGTTTGGCAATTTCCATCGCGCCTGTTTCCGAAATCGGCATACCAAGCAATTTTGCGCCGCGAAGCACAATTTTTTTCAGGTCTTCATGGGTGTAAAAATCAAGCCTTAAAGGGATTCCGAAACGTTCTCTCAAAGGTGTGGATAAAAGTCCCGAGCGCGTTGTGGCGCCAACGAGCGTAAACGGTTGCAGGTCTATTTTGACCGAGCGTGCGGACGGACCTTCCCCGATGATTAAATCAAGCTGAAAATCTTCCATGGCGGAATATAAAACTTCTTCAATGGCGGGGTTCAAACGGTGAATTTCATCAATAAACAAAACATCGTTCGGTTCCAAATTTGTGAGGATTGCCGCCAAATCGCCGGATTTTGAAATCATCGGTGCGGAAGTTGCCTTAAAATTCACGCCGAGTTCTTTGGCGATAATGGAAGCAAGCGTTGTTTTGCCTAAGCCCGGAGGGCCGAAAAGCAACACATGATCCATTGCTTCACCGCGAGATTTTGCCGCTTCGATAAAAACTTTAAGATTTTGCTTCGCGCCCTCTTGTCCGATAAAATCCGAGAGCTTTTCCGGTCTGGTGTTGACGGGAATATTGATATCTTTTCGCTCGTCTTCGGGCAAAGGCTGCAAGCTCACAATGCGTTCATTTTCCATTTTTTATATATCCTTTTTTGCAAATTCTTTCAAAGCAAGCCTGATGAGCTCTTGAAGAGGTTGGTCGCTGTTTGTGCCGTAAACTTTAGTGGCGGCCTTGTAAGCTTCTAACCGCTGATATCCCAAATTGACAAGAGCGGAAATCACATCCTCTAAAATATCACTTTGTTCATCTTTGAGGGCGAGAGAACTTGTACTTAAATCCGTATCTGCCAAATCTTCAAGCTTGACATCACCCAGTGGTGCGGTAACGACCTTGTCTTTGAGCTCAGTCACAAGCCTTGCTGCCAATTTCGGTCCGACACCCGAAGCACGCGAAAACGAGGCTTTATCTTGCGCGGCAACGGCTTGGGCAAGTTGCGACGGGGTGAGGGCAGATAAAATGCTCAAACAAACTTTTGCGCCCACACCTTGAACTTTTGTGAGCGTTAAGAACCACTCTTTTTCCCAAGCGTCATAAAAGCCGTAGAGTGAAATGGAATCTTCACGCACCACCGTTTCAATGAGCAAAGTTGCTTCCATACCCCTCACGAGTTTTGAAAGCGTGCGCGATGAACAGGCCACCAAATACCCCACACCGTTCACATCAACAATACAGCTGTCTTCATAAACGCTGTCTATGATGCCTCTTAATTTTGCAATCATCTTTTTTCCTTCAAAAATATGCTCAAATTTTATAAAACATATCAGACAAACGCAAGTCTTTTATGCCCGTTCATCACAGCTTAAAAAATCCTCATTTTTTATCAAAAAATTCTTGACAAAAATCGAAGGGAGGGTAAAATGGAAGTACAAACAAATTAGTATGGATAAAGTTATGTCAACTATTAGCCGTGTGCTATCAGATGATAAGATTTTTTATGCTTTTATATTTTGTTTATAATATTTAACTTATAAATTATTTTAGTTATGAAAAAAATTGTCGTTTTCTTCGCTCTCCTCCTTACCCTTACCATGGTGCCTTGTTTCTCTCAGGAGAAAAAGGATACTACGACCACCAAAGCCGCAACGACGATCTCAGTCACACCCGGATATCGTCTTGTCAAAAGGGTTACCATTATGCCAGAAGACAATCTTGGCGGTCCTTATGTTGTATTGTTGTTGGATCATGGCCAAATGGTCGAAATCCGACACCAAATCGGAGAAACATATTACCACAGACCAATTTATGGCACGGAAAAAAAAGCCTTTACGCTTCATCCGGGCGACGAAGTAATGATACGTCCGGATAGAAGAGGGAACTACATTCTAGTTAACGTTAAGTACTACATGCATACTTTATAGTTAATGTTAAGTTCAAGTAGTAACGTATAGCACACGAACCCCTCGGATTTTTGAAGTTTATCATGAAAATGATCTGCTTTGAAATACGAGGGATTTTTTATTTTAAAGCTCATCTTGGAGCAGAAAGTCTTTTAAGCCGAGTGTTAATATCCCATTATCATCAAAATAAGGCATAATGTCATTTTTTGTGACGATAATTTTCTTAAAACTGTCGTTTATTTTTAAAAGTGGGCGCTTTTCTTGAATTTGTTTTTCTTCAGTCGGCATTGAAAGTGCAGATTGAATATAATATTTTTTATTACCCTTGTTTGCAATAAAATCCACTTCAATCTTTTTGGGTTTATAACTCTCATTTGTTTTTTCATAAATATCAAGCTCTCCGATATCTACTTCAAAACCTCTGATTTTTAGCTCATTATAAATCACATTTTCCATAAGATGAGATTCTTCAAGTTGCCTGAAATGTAAGCGGGCATTTCTTAACCCGACATCCGTAAAGTAGTATTTTGACGGCGTATTGATATATTTTTTGCCTTTGATGTCATAGCGCAAAACTTTATCTAAGATAAATGAATCTTCCAGATAATTAAGATATGTTTTAATCGTTGGAGCTGAAATATCGGAATGTTTGAGAGTTTGAAATGTGTCTGAGAGCTTTTGCGGATTAATCAGACACCCGACGCATGAAGCAATGATATCTGTCAATTCGCTTAATTCTTGATTGTTTTTAATATTGTTTCGTTCTTCAATGTCCTTAAAATATGTTTCTAAAAACAAATCTTTCAGATATTTCACTTTTTCATCATCTGTGTTTTGGAGCACGGCAAGAGGCATTCCTCCGAAAGTATAATACTGACGCCACGCGTCTTCAAAATGATCGCCGAAAGCATCAAAAAATTCTTTAAAACTTAAAGGGAAAACTCTAATTTCGTCACCGCGTCCGCGAAATTCTGTGACAACATCGGTTGATAAAAATTTTGAATTAGAACCTGTCACATACACGTCTAAATTTTTAATGTGTAAAAAGCCATTTAAAACATCTTCAAAATTGCCCATCATTTGCACTTCATCAAGCAAAAGATAGTGCATTTTTTCATCTTTAATGGAAGCTTTAACATATTGATAACAATTATCCGGATTGCGATATTCACGCTTTGCATAATCATCTAAGGCAAGGTGTATAATATGGTCTTTTTTAACACCGCTGCCCAAAAGGTGTTTTTGGAACAATTCGCTCAGAAGATATGATTTTCCTGACCGCCGAATACCGCTGATGATTTTAATAAGCCCGTTGTGTTTGTGCGAAATAATTTGATTCAAATATCTGTCTCTTGCAATTTTCATCTTGTCCTCATTTTAGAAAATATATAATATCTCACTTTTTCTAAAATAGAAATAACATAAAAGATGTATATTGTCAAGGCATATTTTAGAAAACATCTGATATCTTACTTTTTCTAAAACAGATGGCAAAAATCCTCATTTTTTATCAAAAAACTCTTGACAAAAATCGGGGGGGGGTAAAATGGAAGTAATAAACAAATTAGTGTGGATGATTTATGTCAACTATTAGCCGTGTGCGATCGGATGATAAGATTTTTTCATACTTTATATTTTGTTTATTAAAACCGAATGTTTAACAATTAAAATAGAAGTTATGAAAGTTATCTTTGTAATTCTCAGTGTAGTATTTGTTCTCTTTTCCATTATGATGAGTATTCTTCTCATTAACTGGAAAAAGACATCTCATTCCATAAAAGAATGGGATTTCAGAGATTGGCTTTCCGTTTCACTTTGTGTGACGGAAATGCTGGTCTCGCTCATACTGTGCTACTTGCTGATGTAGTACACGTAGCACACGAACCCCTCGGATTTTTGAAGTTTTTTACGCAAGTGATTGACTAAAAAATCCGAGGCTTTTTTTATTTTAATTTCCCTCTTTATTTTTATTCAAAATAGATTATATTTGAAAAATCTGATAAAATAAGTTGGAGAAAGTTCATGAAAAAAAGGTTACTTTTAAGCTGTTGCGCAATATTGTTTGCCTCAAATGCCAATGCGCGCAGTTTGTCAACGGACTACTCAATGTTCAAATATTGGCTCAACAAAAACTACGGTTTGGATTACGGCGTGGATATTTCGGTTATGCCGCAACGCGGTGCTCCATCTGGCAAATACAACGCTGTTCAAGCTTATATTTATCCGTATCTGACATGGACGAACTTCAAAAACGAGTATGGTACCGGAAGCCTTAATATGGCTTATTCCATCATCCGTTACGGAAATCATGATGCCTCGGATATCGGAAATCGTATGGGGGTTATCAGCGCCATCAATGATTATGACGACAAAACAAACGAGTTCAACGAACTGTATTACAGTTATCAGCTCGGCGGTTCTTGGAACTGGCTCACGTTAGGTTTAGGTCAATTTCCGATTTATAATTGGGACGGCTCGGATTATAACTCAAATCAGCAGGTCAATTTTATTAACTATGCTTTGTCGCAAAACCCATCTTCAACTTATTCAACTGCTGGCGTCGGCGGTTTTGCAACTGTTACGCCAAGTAATGAATGGAGCTTTACACTCGGTGCACAAGATGCCACAAATGTGGACGGCATCAGCGTTCAGCTCAATAATTTTGGTGACGGCCATTTCACAACATTTGGGCAGGCCGAATGGACACCGACGAATAAATTGGGCGAAGCTCAAGTTTCCGTGTTGCTCTATAATCAACCGGGGGTGAAAGAACAACCGCAAACAACAAACGGTTGGTCTTTGAACTGGTCGCAAAACATCGGTGAAAAATGGAATATTTTTGCGCGTGTCAATGGTGTTTCGGGGCATATGGATACCGTTGAGCAGTCTTGGTCAGGAGGGGTGGTCTATTTAAATCCTTTGGGCAGAAACTCGCTTGATCAAATCGGTTTTGGTTATGCCTTAAATAAAATCAATGAAGAAGCTGTCGGAGAGCCTTTGGCACACGATACGGAGCATGTTTTTGAAGCATACTGGGCATGGGGTTTTTCAAAATGGATGACCATAACACCGGATTTCCAATTTTATATCCACCCTGCGCTTAATCAAAAGTCAGACTATGGCACAGCTGTATCTTTAAGATTGACGTTGTTTTTATAGGCGTTGTAAACCGCCTTGTTGAAAAACTTCGGCAACGGCATAAGATTGGAAGTTTTCTTTTGGCGGAATGGCATGCAATAGAAAAGCTTGAGCTCTTAATTCTTCATCTTGAGCAATCATTTCTTCCAAAAGTTGAGGTTTTTCTTCGAGTTGGGTAATCAATTCGTCTTTATATTGGCTTGGAATTTTTGCAACAGCAATAATTTTAGATAATTTGACGGAATAATCTTTTTCACAGTTCAAGCTCTTGACACAAATGTCTCCTTGTTCATCATACTTTTCAAAAGTGACGCAATGCATACCGCTTGATGTGTTTTGAGAAGACTTCAACATTAAAATATCGCCTGGCTCTAATTGATTTTTAAAAACAGCTTGATAATCTTTGGTGCTTTGGTCAATATAATTGCTGCCGAGTTTGGCTTTGTAATATGCGCAAAATGCCGGACAAGAAACATTAGGATGGCTGTCTAATTGAAGCTTTTTCGGTGTTGCCTCGGTGCTGACCAAAATGTTTTTTAAAACCATATTCATAAGAGAATCGGTCACGCTTTCGTAATAAGCTGAAGTTGCGCCTGCAACACAATAATTTTCTTTGCCTGAAAGACCGCCTTTTTTATAAACTTGCGAAAACAATTTTCTGATGCGCGAAGCTTTTTTATTTTTAGGTGTTGCAAGAATAGCGTTTTGCAAATGATCGATGTTTTCTATCACTTGTCGGCTGAGTTCCGACGTTTTCTTTTCTGCAATTTTTTGAATGAGCCTTTGTTTTGCAATATCGTTTTTAGAAGCATTGGGAGCGGCACTAAGCTCTACTAAATTGTGCTTATCACGCTCGGTTTCAAACCTTTGATTCGCTTGTGCGTTGGAAGAAATCAAAGCAAGCAAAACAGCACATTTGATCCAAAGTGTTTTTGAAAAAGTTTTTGGATTTTGTTTAGGTGAAGCATTTGCCGAGTTATGTAAATTTTTATTTTCCATAAAATTATAATAACATACTTTTTATACAAAAGCAAGTTTTTATCAAATAAATATTTGTTGTTTATTTTTTTGTTTTTTCTTTCGCAATATGCAAAAAAAATAGATAAAATCTCACAAAGATTAATATGAATGGAACTTTCTGATGAACTTAAAAAAGATATTGACTCTGATTGTTTTGTTTTTAAGCGCTTGCCATAGTGCGCCTAAAGAAGAAATTGTGCCGGCCATTGTGCCGTCGTCGCAAAAAGCCCCTCAAATCAAATATATTCGCCCCTCAAACATCATCGGCGAAATTGAGCCGATTTATATGCTCCCGATGAAATCGGCGTTTTTAGCACGCGTTGACACGGGCGCAACAACATCTTCAATTGATGTTCAAAATCTCAAACGCTTTGAGCGTGATGGAAAGCGCTGGGTGTCGTTTTTTGTGGTTAATGCCGCTTCGGGCGAAAAACATTTTTTTGAAAAACCGGTGATTAAAAGAGTGAAAATCAAACGCATTGAAGAAGAAGAACATCGTGTCAAGGTGATGATGGATGTCAAATTCGGTGGGCAGAAAATGAAAACGGAATTCACCCTTGCCGAGCGTGAGAGCTTCAGCTATCAAGGTCTTATCGGGCGCAATATTTTGACCGGTCGATATATTGTCGACACATCTCTTACAAATACGCTGAAATAGGAAATATTAATATGAAAAAGCTTTTTACCGTCCGCAAAATTTTGTCGTTTTTTTTGGCTGTTTCGCTCATATTTACAGCCTATAGTGCATATTACAAAATTAAATTTTGGGGCTTTGATATAAAACCGAACAAAATAACGGAAGTTTGGACAATTGATGCCCATATTTCATTTAAGGCTTTGGGTAAAGATGTCAATGTATCGCTTGCAACGCCGAGTGTTTCTAAAGAGTTTAAGGTCTTAAATGAAGATATTATAGCAAAAAATTATACTTTTTCAAAAGACGAAAAAACAGGACGCATTAAATTCCAAAGCTCTAAGCGCAAAGGAAGGCAAAATATATATTATCGCCTGACGGTTTACGACAATGAAGACACAAGAGGGAAGGTTCGAGGAAAAGAGCCTGAAATGCCGGAGCCTCCTTTGTTCGATGAACAACAATTGCAAATGGCTGAAGAAATCTTACAATCAGCTTCCGTTTTTGAAGGAAGTTTACCTCAAAAGTTGATTTTGCTGTTTAATCAATCTCCGTTAGATGAAACGGTTGAGGCTTTTTTGCCTGTGAAAGCAAGCTTGCATGAACGTGCAAACATCATTATTGACTTGCTTTCTTTGCAAAAAATACCGGCAAGACTTGTGCGAGGGGTCAAATTAGTCGAAGGCAAAAAGGCATCGAATGCCGATTTGATGCTCGAAGCGTATGAGGGAAACCGTTGGCGTTTGTATGACCTGCAAACAGCAAAAGATGGTTTGCCGAAAAACTTTATTTTGTTTCAACGTGGCGGTGTCTCACTTTTGGATGTAGAAGGAGGAGAAAGATCAACAATCAAGTTCTCGGTCTTAAAATCAGTCACTTCTTCGTTTGAAATGGCGGAACATCGTGCAGAGATGAGCTCAACGGCAAAATTATATAACTTCTCTATTTATAGGCTTCCTTTGTTAGAACAAAATATTTTAAAATGGCTGATGGTTTTTCCGCTTGGAATTTTAGTTGTTGTTTTCATGCGCAATGTGGTCGGCGTTCCCACCATGGGCACATTTACGCCGATGCTTATTGCCATGTCGTTTGTTCAAACGGGGTTAAGTGCGGGTTTGGTTTGTTTTTCAATCATTTTATTTATCGGCATTGCTTTGAGAAGCTTGCTTTCAAAACTTAACTTGCTTTTGGTTCCGCGTATTTCATCGGTCGTGATTTTTGTGATTTTGATTATTCAAACGATGACGGTAATCGGCTATCATTTTGAGCTTGAAATCAGCTCAGCTGCAGTCTTTTTCCCGATTATCATTACGGCATGGATTATTGAACGCCTTTCAATCATATGGGAAGAAGAAGGCGCTAAAAATGCCGTGAAAGAAATGTTTTGGACAACCGTTACCGCCTTGGCAACATATTTTGTGATTGCAAGTGAAACAATCCGCCATTTCATGTTTGCGTTTAACGAGGTAAATTTGGTCATTTTATTTGTCGTTATGTTGCTTGGCACATATACGGGATATCGCCTGACCGAGCTTAAGCGCTTTTATCCTTTAGTGAAAGAAAAATAGATGTTTCATCCTCTTAAAATAGCAAAAAAATTGAAAGCATGCGGCATTTTGGGGATGAATGCGCGAAATTACAGTGTGATTTCGGCCTTAAATAAAAGGAGCCTCTATCCGCTTTTCGATGATAAGGTGCAAACCAAGGAACTGGCCGTAAAAGCCGGCATTAATACCACAAAAAAAATCGGTTTAATAGAATATCAGCACCAAGTCAAAAATTTTCGAAATATGGTTCAAGGTTTCTCGGAATTTGTTATTAAACCGGCTCATGGCAGCGGGGGCAAAGGTGTTTTAGTTATCAAAAAGTGGGATGATAATTGCTTTACGACTGCTTCCGAAAAGCATTTAACGTATACGGAAGTTTATCAACACATTTCAAATATTTTAAGCGGCTTATACAGTTTGGGCGGGCAGTATGATGTGGCGCTTATTGAAGAAATGGTCCACTTTAGCAATGCATTTGAGCGTTTCAGCTATCAGGGCGTGCCGGATGTCAGACTGATTGTCTATAAAGGCTATCCGGCAATGGCGATGATGCGTTTGGCAACCTCAGAATCAGGCGGGCGCGCCAATTTGCACCAAGGAGCAGTCGGTGTCGGGCTTGATGTTAAAACAGGTTCAACACTATGCGCAGTCCAACACAACAAGCCGATAGAATTTCACCCAGATACGAAGGCAGATTTAAAAACACTCAAAGTACCCTTTTGGAAAGAACATTTATTGATCGCCTCAAAAGCCTATGAAATGACAGGGCTCGGCTATTTGGGAGCAGATATTGTTTTAGATAAAGATAAGGGGCCGATGATGTTGGAGCTCAATGCACGACCGGGGCTTGCAATTCAGATAGCCAACGCGTCCGGTTTGAAAAAAGCCATTAAAAATATTGATAAGAACTATCCAAAAAATTTATCGGCTGAGGAAAGGGTTGATTTTATTTTAAGCAAAACTTAAATAAAAAACAAAGGAAATCATTAAAAAAGGAAAAAAACAATGTCGGAACTCTTAAAAAAGTCAGAAACAAAAAATTTGGGCAAAAGTGAAACAAAAAACATCGCTTCAAATGAGGCTAAAAAGCTTTCAATGAGCGATACTCGAGCCAAAAAAATCAAGCATTCTTATCATGTCAAGGATCCGGAAAATTCCCTTGTCTTGAAATTAAAAGACGGAGACGTCGTTATTGAGATGTTTGAAGATGTTGCACCCTCACATGTCAAACGCATTAAGGAACTCGTTCGCCAAGGTTTTTATAACGGCCTCAAATTTCATCGTGTGATTGAGGGTTTTATGGCACAAACGGGCTGTCCTTTAGGCACCGGCACGGGCGGATCGGGCAAAAAACTCAAGGCAGAGTTTAATCAAAAAGAACATAAGCGCGGTACGGTTTCTATGGCAAGAGCAATGAATCCTGATTCGGCAGACAGCCAATTTTTTATTTGTTTTGCTGATGCGCCATGGCTTAACGGACAATATACCGTTTGGGGTGAAGTAACCGATGGCATGGAATATGTTGACAACATCAAAAAGGGTGAGGGCTATAACGGAATGGTCGATGATCCTGATATCATTGTCAGCATGAATGTGATAGCGGATTTGTAAAAAAAAAGATTGCTGAGCAAAAAAAGAGGTTCTTAAAAAGAACCTCTTTTTTATTCATCAACGAAGATTATTGACATTTGATACACGTCTCACCGCAACCATTCTTTTTTGTTGCAATGACGACTTGTCCTTGAGGGCATGTATCGCCGACAAAGAATTTCTCATCATAAGTATCGCAAGTCTTAGCACAGCAAGCCGTTTTATCAGCATTCATCACATAATGTATGCCTTGCTTCATGCCGGTATCTAACCTGTTATCATCATAACAGTTGAGCAGTTTCGAGTTTGTTACCCCGGCACTGGTGCATGTGCTGCAATTTCCCCAATCCGGACATTGATCTCCGGGGATATTATAATCCGAACAATTCTTCGGCAGACACTGATTGGTATCATCAGATAGTTCATATCCTTCTTCACATTTTGTAATTTCATAAAACAACTTGCCGCAAATTTTGCGCTCATTTGAAGAAGCAACATGTTCCGGCAATTGCTCAAGATATTGCGTTGCAACAATCTTGCATTCTTTATACTTACCGTTGCAACCCAAGCCGATAAATTCAGAATCACTTTGGTTGTCTGTTTCCGAAGTAGACCATTTATACACGGCATCGTTTTCATCATATGGACATTGACACAAGCCGCACCACTGTCCGCCACTCTTGAAACCTTCCGGCTCAGGATCAAAATTCCAACCTGTGCCGGCATTGATTTTTTCTTCACAGTCATCTTTGGATTGATACGCCAGACTGTAATACTTGCCGTCATGTGCGGCAGGGCAGGCAATGGGGTTACAAGCTGTTCCGGCAGCATTTTTCTGATACCCTTCAAGGGCATTACATTCCCACCCCCACTTGAATTGGCAGGTCACCTCTTGATTATCTTGGCAGCCCTTTCCGCTTCCCATCAAAGCCACGGCGCCTTCAGGAACACGAACATCAGTCGGGCAGGCGGATAAACAAGTTTTGTAGTGCTTGCCGTCGCAGGCAACTGTTTCAAACTTGCGATATTCGCCATTTTCACGCGGCAGAGGATTTTTGTTTCCGTCATACTCATAGTTATCAGGCATCAAATGTTTATATTCTTCCGGTACATTGCATTGACATTCATAGCATTGCTTGCCTCCGGTGTTTGTTTTAGCCACTTTTGACCAGCCTTTGGCGGCATCTGTCGAGCATTCCAAGGCATCATCTGATTCATACTGTCCTTCAGGACACCCGAGTTCAACGCAACTGGTTCCTTCTTCCTTGAAACCGTTCTTGCATTCCCAGTTGACAATCACTTTCTTTGTTCCGCCACAACTGCAAGTCACATTTTCTGTAATAGGGGTTGCATTTTCCGGCACCTCATATTTGGCAATACAGCTTGTTTCTTTGCAACCGGTCACATCTAAACAGCGAACTTTGTTCGGGTTTGACGGGCACGGGAGATATGTATTGCATTCGGTAATGGAGTTTGTGTATCCGAGCTCGGCGCAAATACTCTTATCATTTTTTAAGGTGTCAACAACACCACCGCAACCTTCAGGATTGATAAACCCCGGACCGCATTGGCATTTAAAGCAGACGATATCAGCGTTCGAAACTTTTTCACATTCCATATCAGCCGGCTTCGTTTCAAACAATCCGAAATCTTTACAAGACCATAGCGTGCAACTTAATTTTGTTTTGTCGAACGGACACGCAATACCGCCGTAGGGGCAAGAAGTTGCGGTATATCCTAGAGTCGCACATTGTAAGTTGTTCTGAACACAGAGCTCAGATTTATAAGATGTAATCTGTTGTGAATTGGGCGACAAATATGAAAGGGCAGAAGGCGCATAGCGTGCCAAAATACCCGACACACCGGAACCATCATTTGTTGTTTGTGCTTGTGCCGAAAAAGCAAAGAGCATTAAAAATAAAACCAGTTTCATGAGGCGTCCCCCTTCTTCAAAGATATCTGAAACAATAGTAACATAGTTTAACTTTTTTTTCAACTCAAAATAATATTTTTTCGAAAAACGTCACAAAAAATTAATAAAAGCTTGGCTTAGTCTCCGGCTTCTTTCCATCGGAAACACGACGAACGGCGGTCACTTTCTGAAACATTTGAGCTCCGTAAGATTTTTTATACCAAGAAAAATGATTGCTTTTGCGTGCGTAGTTTTTAATCGGATTTTTCCATAATTTTTCAACAAAAGGAAAAAATAAGCGATTAAAAGGCTTTAAGATAAACCGCAACACATTAAAATCAGAGGGCTGATGATAATCGATAAATATTGCCCGACCGCCGTTTTTAACGGCCGCTAATGCGTTGTTAATGACTTTTTCCCGTGAAGTTTCAGGCAATTCATGCAAGAGCATAAAACAAATCACGGTGTCATATTTTCCATTAAAAGGTTTGCGCGCATCATGGCGTTCAAAATCGATTTTCTTGTCAATCAGTTGCCCGCGTGCACGTTCCAGTTGTTCGTTTGAAACATCGACAATAACGTATGAACCATATCTGCCGATTTTATCGGCTGTTTTTTGCATTTGCGATCCGAATGTGCATCCGATTTGTAAAACAGAGCTGTTCGTCCCGACATCTTCAAGCATATCGTCAATAAGCTTGCCCTTAAATCCGAAACTGAGTAGAGCTTGAATGCGGTCATCATCCATGAATTTTTCGAGTTTCGGATTGTGATACAAAAAACCATATAATTCTTTCAAATAAAGCGGTTCTTTGACAATTTTTGAATTTTTAACAACATTTGATTTTGCGACAGACATATTTTTTCTCCTATAATCCGGCTTCTTGCTTGCTGATATACCCTTTCTTGACGGCTTCCATCACGGCAGCGGTTCGATTTGAAACACCGAGCGTTTTCAAAATAACGGTAATGTGTACTTTAACGGTTCCTTCCGTCAGTCCGAGCTCGTAAGCAATAAGCTTATTGGGTAAACCTCTGGCAATGCCCCTGATCACATCAATTTGACGTGGTGTCAATTTTTTACCTTTATCTTGAGACGATTGAGGGGTCGAAATTTCTTTTAAGCTTTGAAATTCAGACAACATTTCTGGCGAAATGCTTGCTTCATCAAGGAGCTCTTTCGGAATATAAATACCACCGGCCATAACCAAATGGATGGCAGACAACATCAAATCATTTGATGAAGATTTCGGAATATATCCGGCTACCCCGATTTCAATTGTTTTTTGCACGATTTCTTTATCAAACACAGCCGAGACAACAATAATCGGTGTGTCTTTTAAGAGCGTATGCATCTGGCTTAAAGCATCCATTGAATTTGCGCCCGGCATGGCAAGATCGGTCATAATGAGGTCAAAATGATTGTTTTTCAGTGCCTCAAATAATTCAGGATAATTTTTTACCGCTGTGATGACCGCATCTTCAAAATGCGATTTCAAAACAAGCTTCAAGCCTTCCAAAAAAAGTTCATGATCATCAGCAATCAATATATTCATTTGTCTTTTCTCCTTTATTTCCAGTCACCAACCATGGCCTGCCAACAAGAAAGTGCTGAAATTGAGGCCGTTTCGGCGCGCAAAATTCGTTTTCCCAAGCTCACGCTTAAAGTATAAGATAAACTTTTTAGCAATTCAAATTCTCTTAAAGAAAATCCACCCTCTGGACCAATCAAAAAAGCAACAGGTGCTTTCATTTTGCTTGAGGCTTTTGCAAAAGTTTCACCGCTTCCCGTTTCATCCAAATAGACAAGCGTCCGATTTTTATCCCAATTTGAAAGTATTTGTTGAAGATTTTGCAAATTTTGAACTTCGGGGACATCTTGTCGTCTGCATTGCTCGGCAGCCTCAATAACCTGTGCTTTGACCCGCTCGGGTTTCAGATGAGCATTGAAAGTGTATTCTGTCTGAACGGGAAAAATTTTTGAAACGCCAAGTTCAACGGCTTTTTGAATGACAATATCGGTGTTTTCCTTTTTCAAGCTTGCAAACAAAAGCCAGACATCGGGCGATTTTTCAAAGTCAAAGATTTTTTTGTTAACTTTTAAGCTTAAAGTTTTCTTTCCGATTTCAAGAATTTGAGATTCAAATTCACCGTTTATACCATCAAATAAAAAAACTTCATCACCCAAGCCCAAACGCATCACATTTTTAAGATAATGTGTTTGGTTCTCGTTTGCCGTATATATTTCACCGATTTTAAGAGGTGTATCGGTAAATAGTCTGATTCTGTTTTTTTTGCTCATGGCGCAATTTGTTCTGTATAAGTTTAAAACTTAACTGCATTATATCAAAAGATATGTTAATGAAAAAATAACAACAAATGAAAAATTAAAGGAAAAATGATGATTATCACAATTGACGGGCCGGCTGCCGCCGGAAAAGGAACTGTTTCAAAAGTATTGTCTGAGAAATATAAGCTTGCATATTTTGATACGGGGATGATTTATCGTGCTGTCGGTTTGGAGGTTGTTTTAAGAGGCTTAAACCCCGAAAATGAGGAGCATGCCTTAAATGTTGCCAAATCAATGACTTTTGAAAAGATGATGGAGCTCTCTCAAAATCCGGATTTCAGAACAGATGTCGGAGGTTTGGCGGCTTCCAAAGTCTCAGCGATTAATTCGGTGCGTCAGATTCTTTTGAAAATGCAGCAAGATTTTGCGCTTTCTCCTGTTTTTGCAGATGGCTCAAAAGCCAACGGAGTGATTTATGACGGACGCGACACCGGAACGGTTGTTTGTCCGAATGCGGATATTAAATTTTTTGTGACAGCTTCAACCGAAGTTCGCGCCATGCGCCGCTTTAAGGAGTTTGAAAGCAAAGGCATCAAAACGACTTATGAAAAAGTTTTGGAAGATATGATAGCGCGCGACAAACGCGATTCCGAGCGAAAATCCGCGCCGATGAAACCCGCCGTTGACGCCATTATCATGGACACGTCAAATATGGATGCAAACGCTGAAATTGAGGCTGTCTTAAAAATCGTTGAAGAGAAAATAGAGGTCGCTTAAATAATAAAATAATGCTTGATTTTTTTCAAAGCTACACTTATGATGATAAGTGCAGCGGGTTGTTGCAGTGTCTAATCAACACTTAAAATCCGAGGAAACTCCTCATGAAGGGGAGTTCTTGAGATAAGCATATTTTATGGCGAATAAAAGAGTCTGTTCTCGGACAGTTGATTAGCTCCCCGTTTTGATTTTTCAAAGCGGTTTTTTTAGTAACTTTTAACGGAGAATAATGATGAATAAAGAAAATGGTCGTTCTATGGTCGAAATGCTGGGTGTTTTGGCGATTGTCGGGGTATTGAGCGCAGGTGCTTTGGCAGGCTATTTGAAAGCAATGACGCAACATAAACTCAATAAACATACACAAGAAATCAGTTATCTTTTGGCAACGGCAATTTATAATCAAGACAAAATCATTGATACAAATTCACAAGAAGAGTACATATCAGCTTTAGATGCTCTTGGAGCTTTTACATGGACGACAAATTTGCAAAATCAAGGAGAATCAACATATAAAATCATGACAGACAGCCTTCAAAATACCATATCTTTTGAGCACAGTGCAGGTAGCGGTACGGCCTTTGTTGTCATTTTAAATAAGTCTGATTTCAGGATGAAGGTGTGTTACAATTATATCAACATTTTCAAAAACCTTTCAAATGAACTCGACGTAATTTATGTAACAAGAAGTAAAACAGGACAAGCAAAAGAGAGAAATACATATATTGGCAAAACATGCACATCAGAAAAATGTTTGGAAACTATAACAAATACTGATATTTCAGAACTTTGCGGACAAGTGTGTGATGACGCGGACAGGTGTGTTTTATATGCCCTTTGGGGTTATCCTGCATCAACAGTGGCAGGTTTGCTCGGGCAATAAGTGTTCAAAACAAACCGCTTTCAAAACACTCAAAAATTCATCTTGCGGAATATGGATTTCGTCAGGATAGGGGTTTTCAATCAAATTCAAAACCGTATCGGTCGGCACATATTGCCCCATAAAATGGCGGATAAATGCCCACTTGGCGGCATTTAGGTCAGAAACGTCGTAACCGATTAGGCTTAAAAGCTCTTTTTCATCGGAGATTTCAACTTTTTTTGCATTTTTCAAATCATACCAAACGCCGAAGCCGTGCCTTGCAAAATATCTCCAAGGAAATGCTTTTCCGGGGTCTGCTTTTCGTATGGGCGCAATGTCCGAATGTCCTAAAATGCGTGTTTTTTTGATGTGATATTTGCGTTTCAGACGTTTGCATAGTCTGATAAGTGCTGAAATTTGCCGGCAAGGGTAGGGTTCTTGCCCAAGGCTTGAAGAACAAAGCTCAATACCGATGGAATTGTGGTTGAGATTTTCTTTTTTTTGCCAATAACTTTTGCCAGCATGCCAAGCTCGTTTTTCATCATCGACAAATTGGTAAATCTTGCCCTTTTCATCAATCATATAGTGACTGCTGACCTCATGGCGCCGAAAGCTTTCAAGTGCACCTTTCAAATCGTGTGCGATTGAATGAATCACAATCATATCGATTTTTGCATTTCGCTCATCAAAATAAGGCACATCAATTTTTTTCATTTTTATCTTTCAAGCTTTTTATATTTCAAACGGTGCGGCTGACAAGCCTCATCACCCAAACGGCGCTTTTTATCTTTTTCATATTCTTCAAAGTTGCCTTCAAACCATTCTACATGTCCTTCGTCTTCATAAGCCAAAATATGCGTTGCCAAGCGGTCTAAAAACCACCTGTCGTGCGAGGTGACCAAAACACACCCCGGATAAGCCATAATGCCCTCTTCAAGAGAACGCAGAGTATCAACATCCAAATCATTCGTCGGCTCGTCAAGCAAAATAACGTTGGCGCCCTTTTTAAGCATTTTTGCCAAGTGCACGCGGTTACGTTCACCGCCCGAAAGTTGACCGACTTTCTTTTGTTGATCCGTTCCCTTAAAGTTAAACTGACCGACATAAGCGCGTGACGGCATTTGCTTTTTGCCAAGCATCATCATATCGAGCCCATCCGAAATTTCTTCCCATACGGTTTTGTTCGGGTTCAGCTCATCGCGCGTTTGGTCGACATAACCTAAATCGACTGTATCGCCGATTCTGATCTCACCCGAATCGGATTTAACCTGCCCCGTAATCATCTTAAATAAGGTTGTTTTGCCGGCGCCGTTGGGCCCGATAATGCCGACAATCGCGCCCTTTGGAATCTTAAACGAGAGGTTGTCAATCAAAACCCTGTCGCCATATGCCTTGCTGATATTTTTGGCTTCAATGACCAAATCGCCCAAACGTTCCGTCATCGGAATATTGATATAGGCATGCGTAATTTTGTCTTTAACCGCTTGTTGCAAAAGCTCGTCATAAGCATTGATACGCGCTTGTGATTTTGCCTGACGCGCTTTAGGGTTCTTTTGAATCCATTCCAACTCGCTTGCAAGCGTGCGCTGACGAGCCGATTCTTCTTTAGCCTCTTGCTCTAAGCGCTTTTGTTTTTGCTCTAACCATGAAGAATAATTGCCCTCATAAGGGATACCTTGCCCGCGGTCAAGTTCCAAAATCCAACCTGTCACATTGTCTAAGAAATATCTGTCGTGTGTGACCATCACAACTGTGCCTTTATAGTCTTTAAGGTGTTGCTCGAGCCATGCCACCGATTCGGCGTCCAAATGGTTTGTCGGCTCGTCAAGAAGAAGCAAATCAGGTTTAGAGAGCAAAAGCCTGCATAATGCAACACGTCTTTTTTCACCGCCGGAAAGCTTTGTCACATCAGCATCTTTTGGCGGACAGCGTAATGCGTCCATCGCAATTTCGACATTGCGCTCCAAATCCCAACCGCCGACGGCCTCAATTTTTTCGGAAAGCTCGGCTTGCTTTTCAATCAAAGCGTTCATCTCATCATCTGACATCGGCTCTGCAAATTTTAGGGAGATTTCTTCAAATTCTTTTAACAAGTCACGAACTTCAGAAACGCCGTCCATCACGTTTTCCATAACGTTTTTGTTTGGGTCTAACTTTGGTTCTTGCTCTAAATAGCCGACTTTGACGCCGTCGGCTGCCCATGCTTCACCGCCAAATTCTTTATCAACGCCTGCCATAATTTTTAATAGTGTTGATTTACCGGCACCGTTCACGCCTAAAACGCCGATTTTTGCCCCCGGCAAAAATGAAAGCGTGATGCCCTTAAAAAGTTCTTTTCCGCCCGGAAAAACCTTGCTTAAATTTTGCATAACAAAAATATATTGGTAAGAAGCCATTTGCCTTATTCCTTATCAAACAAAAAAGAGATTAAAATTGGTCTTGCGCCTGTTTTGCACGCAAAGCTTTTTGATAGTTCGGATCCTTTGTGATTTGTTCGCGCGTTTTTTGATAAAGCTCCATCATTTTTTTGCGTGCGTCCGGATCTTTTTGATAAACGAGCGTTGCATCATAAATTTGGCGCGGCTTAACAATTTTTCCGTCAGGCATTTTGAGCGTTCCGTCGCCGTAAATCACGGTTTTGAAAATCTTCTGATTGTCAAAAGAGGCGGCAATTTGTGAGCATCCTATCATATTATCTTTTATTTTTGAAATAAATGATTCGGCTTTCGCCTCATTAAATACTTGCATTCCTTGAGCCTGCTCACTGTCTGATTTTGCCTTTGAAATCAAAAAGGCACGCGCAATCAGTTCAAAAGTGTCATATTTTGAAGCGTTGCAAGCAAGACCTTGGCCCGCAAGATATCCCAAAGCCCGAACTTCTTCAACATAAGTAGGCACGGCAGCCTTTGCCTCAAATGAAAGTAAAGATACGATAAAAGCAAAAATGAAGAACCATCCGGCTAACGCCGGAGGTATCTCCGTTCCCTCCAAGCTGCGCTTGCCAATCCGACTGAAAGTCGGCTTGGAATTCGCTTTCCACCGGCTGACGCCAGTGGTTTGCGCATTTGATGTTATCAAAACTTTTTTCATAAATATAAATCCGTTAATGTTAACACATGTAAGCATCATATATAAAATAAGTAAAAAAGCAATTAAAATAAAAAAATTTACAAAATGTAAAAATTTTAGTTGACATTTCATATCTTTTATCATAAGTTGCCACCAAATTGTTACGAAAAGGAAAATTAAAATGAAGTGCTACAGTTCTTTGAAATCTAAGAAAACGCGCGATAAAGACTGCAAGGTTGTCCGTCGTAAAGGTCGCGTTTATGTGATCAATAAAAAGAATCCGAAGCTCAAAGCTCGTCAGGGATAATCTTTTGTATTGTGTTTATAGGTTTAAAACCCGCTGTTTTCAAGCGGGTTTTTAATTTTTGTCATGGATTATATAAAAAAATACTTTAAAAATCTTCCGAAAAAAAGTAAAATAAAAAGAGTTTTGAAACAAAGCAGGCTGTGTGTAAGAAAATGCTTCTTGTATTACTGATAAATATTTTAATTGTCGGAGCCGGATACGGGCTGATTGCAATAGCCTTTGCCGTGATGAGCTCTGTTTCTCCTTTTTTTAACTTAACCCTTGGCTCTATTATCGCGTTTGGCGCCTATGGCACATACGGTTTAACCGAATACGCGCATTTGCCGATGGCTGTTGCTATTGTGATCAGCATTGCTTTTTGTGCTTGTGCGGCGGCTTTGCTTGAGAGATTTGTTTATACACCTTTGAGAACAAGGGGGGCTTCTTCAATGGTGCTTTTGGTTGCCTCGTTAGGCCTTTATACGATTTTTGAAGCCTCTATTCATCTTGCTTTCGGTCCGCAATATCAAATTTTAGGCGGTGCTTTGGGGCAAAACATGAATCTCGGCATTTTTTCAATGCCGAAAGTGCAGTTTATCACGATTGTCGCAGATTTTATTGTTTTCGGGCTCGTTAATCTTTTGTTGTTCCATACGTTTTTCGGCAAAATGGTGCGAGCCCTCAATGACAGTGCCAAACTGGCGAATATAACGGGGTTGAACAATAACAAAATCATTTTGATTGTCTCAATGCTTTCCGGCTTGATTTTGGGGCTTTCGGGTGTTTTAACCGGCTTTGATACGGGCCTTGAGCCGACAATGGGCTTTAATTTGTTGTTTAAGGGAATGATTGGTGCCATCATCGGCGGCTCCGGCTCGTTGTATGGGCCGTTTTTAGGCGCGTTCTTTTTGGCGGCAGCCGAAAATGTCGGGGTGATGCTTTGGGCTTCCGAGTGGCGTGACTTGGTTGCGTTTGTGATTTTCATCATCTTTTTGATATTCCGCCCGCAAGGCATTTTTCAAAGGAAGGAAAAGTAAATGCTTAAAAAATTGATTTTGAGTTTATGTTTTATTTTAGCGCTTAGCGCTTGCAAGGAAGAGAACAAAACCCAAGCGCAAGCAAAACCCGTCATCAAAATCGGTGCTAATTTACATTTAACAGGTCAGCTTGCTCATACGGGAGCGGGTGCAAAAAATGCATTGCAAATGGCTTTTGAAAAGTGGCAAAAAAAAGACACGAAATATCGCTATGAATTGATTTTTGAAGATGATATGATGAAAACGCAACAGGCTGCCGTTAATACACAAAAATTGATTAATATTGACGGCGTTCGTGCCGTTTTGTCTTTGTTTGGTATTGTTGATCGAGTGATTGATGATATTGCAAATCAAAACAAGGTTATTTCCGTGTCATGCTCTTACGGCAAAAGCGAGGTGCCTGAATATGGGGTGAACACCGGTGCTCAGAATGAAGAAATTTATGGCGCCGTTGTCCGTCAACTCAAAAAAGAAAATGTCAAAACCGTTGTGTTAGAAGGTTCTCAATCAGCTGTCAGCTTTGCTATTTTGGATTATTTTGCGGCGCATTTACCGCAAGATGGTATCAAGGTTCTTGCAAATGAAAAACATAATTTAGATGTCAGAGATTTTCGCACTTCCATACAAAAAACAGAAGTCCTAAAACCTGATTATTACCTGATTTTCGGGGTTGAGCCGATGAACAGTATTTTTACAAAACAATACCGTGAAATAACAGGCAAAAATAATTTAGCTTCGCTCGGAAATTTTCCTGAAATAGCCGATTCTCTGTGGCCTAATTTGGAGGGGCTTTGGTCTGCTTCACTCATTGGCGGAACATCTGAATTTTCTCAGCAGTATGAAACACGCTTTCACGATAGAGTGCATGGTTGCTCGGCAAATTTATATGATGCTCTCAATATGTTGATGATGGCTTTTGAAAATGCGCCTGTAAAAGAAGGAAAAGACATTCCGGAAAATATAGATGTCGTTCAATATATGCGCCATATCGGCACGTATAATGGCGCTTTCGGAATGATTGAAATGGGTATAAACGGTATAGGTCATCCGAGTGTTGATATTGTCAAACTTCAAAACGGAAAATGGGTAAAAATTGGGGAGTAATAACATGAAAAAACTGATATTAATTTTAGGTTGTGTTTTAGCCCTTTCGGCGTGTAAGGAAGAAAACAAGCAACAAGGGAAAGAAAAACCCGTTGTTAAAATCGGGGCGATTTTGCCTTTAACGGGAGGCGCAGCGGCTTTAGGTGCTTCGCTTAAAGCCGGCACAATGGCCGCCCTTGAAGACAAAGAAAAAGAGGGCTTAAAATATCACTATAAGGTTGTTTTTGAAGACAATCAGCACATGCCGGCAAAAACGGCACCGGCGGCAAACAAGTTGATTGCATCGGATAAAGTCAATATGCTTTTAACTTTCACAACAGGCCCCGGACGCGTCGCTGCGCCTATTGCTGAGAGCGCAGGCCTGCTTCAAATGTGTGCCACGCTTGAAAATGAATTTGCCGAACCGATGGGAAAGACCACATTTTTCCAAGGTCCGACGGTTCAAAGCTATCAGCGGATTTTGCTCAGTGCACTTGAAAAACGCGGTATTAAAAAAATCGCGATGCTTGCGGCAAATGTCGGCGTTGCTTGTTCGGGAACAGAGGCTCTCTCAAAAATGCTCTCTCAAAAAGATATTGAAAATGAGGTTGAGTGCTTCAATCCGTCGGATAGAGATTTCAGATTGCCCATTCAAAAATATGTCAAAGAAGGGTATGAATATTTTTATTTGCAGTTTTTCCCACCGCAAACAGATATTTTGGTGCGCGAATTAAAAGCGCAAAATATTGCGCCCGAGCATATTTTCGGCTCAGGTATTGATACGGGTTCTGACGTTTCGCTTTTTGAAAATATCAATCACGTCGGCGGAAGCTCAGGTACACAGGCGTTTATTGATCGCTTAATGGCGGAATACAAAATTGACAATGTTTATATGGCGGCTTCTTCTTATGACCTGATTGGTCTTGCCATAGATGCTTTTGAAAATGCGCGCGACATCAAAAATATTGATGAAATTGTGGCTTATATCAAAGCACACGCAACGCGCAAATGCGAATCCGGCGATTGCAGGCTTTTGGAAAACGGCTTTATTGCAAACGAAGCCGAATGGCGCACATATATTGGCGGTAAACCGGTTGCTTTGGAGGAGTGATAACGGTGGAATATTTAATCAATCTCGGTATTTTGTTTTGTATTTATGCCATGCTCGCTTTGTCACTTAATATGGTGGTCGGGCTCTCGGGGCTTGTGTCGCTTGCCCATGCCGCATTTTATGGCATAGGCGCTTATGCCGTGGCGATTTTGATGACGATGCACGGCTTTGGTTTTTGGTCCTCGATGCTTGCGGGCGTCGTCTTAAACGGCATAACGGCATTTGCCGTTGGCAAAATTCTTTCAAAATTCAAGGGTGATTATTATGCGATTGTGTCGGCAGGGTTGTCGGTGATTGTGTTTTCGGTTCTGCTTAACTTTAAGTCTTTAACAAAAGGCCCGCTTGGCATATACGGCATCGGCAAACCTTCTGTTGCAGGTTTTCATTTTTCTTCTTCCTTATCATTTTTGGCGCTTGCGTTTGTTTTTGTGGTGCTTTTTTATGCGCTTTTCGTGTTGATAGATAAATCCTCATTCGGCAGAGCCTTAAAAGGCTTGCGAGAAGATGAAGTTTTGACGGTGTCATTGGGCTATAAAACAACAAAATATAAAAGCCTCATCTTCACATTATCTGCCATGATGGCGGGTGTTGCAGGCAGTTTTTTTGCAAGCTATATTGCTTTTATTGACCCGACATCGTTTCAGCTTGCAGAAGGCATTTTCTTCTTTACGATGATAACTGTCGGCGGTCTTTCGTCAGCTTTCGGGAGCGTTGTTGGTGCGGCGCTTTTGCTAATACTTCCGGAGGCCTTGCGCTTTTTGGGACTTCCGTATGAAACGGCGGCACAACTTCAACAGCTCATATACGGTGCGCTTCTTGTGATGATGATGGCTTTTCGCCCGCAAGGGTTGTTTGGAAAATTTAAGGTATAAAAAATGGCAATAAACGAAATCTTAAAAAAATATAAGTCGATAGATAAAGGGCTTGCGAGTGAGCGAATGGACGTTTTTCAAGAAGGTCTGGATGCCGTTTCAACGCTTCATTTGAGCAAATCGTTTATGGGTATTAAAGCTGTGAATGATTTGAGTATTTCTTTTCCTTTAGGGTTGGTCACAGGGCTCATCGGCCCGAACGGCTCAGGTAAATCAACGCTGATTAATTTGCTGACAGGACTGCTCACTCCCGATGCCGGCTCAATTGTTATTTCAGGTCGTGCATTTCCTTATATCAAACCGTATAAGCTCCGCAAATTTAAGATGGCGCGCACTTTTCAAGATGCCAGACTTGTGGAACAACTCAGTGTTGAAGACAACCTGCTTTTGAGCGTGGCGCAAAATAAAATAGAAAAGAGCCTGTTTGAATTGAGCACAAAAGCATATCGCAAAAAACTTGAGGGAATATTGATTAAAACAGGCTTGAAAGATCATCGCTTCAAAAAAGCGGAAGAGCTTTCTTACGGGCAAAGAAAGCTCTTGGAAATCGGCAGAGCTTGGATGCAGGAAGCTGATATTTATATTTTTGATGAGCCGTTTACGGGGCTTTCGCCGCAAATGGTTGAAGAGGTTTTATCCATTATTGAAATTTTGCGTGTTGAAGGCAAAACGGTGATTTTGATTGAACATAATATGGGCCTGATTGAAAAGCTTTCGGACTATGTGATTGTCTTAGACCATGGAACGCTTCTTGCCTCAGGCGCACCGAAAGATGTTTTGAAAAACAAACTTGTCCAAGAAGCATATTTGGGAGTACAAAAATAATGGCAAGCTTGACAGATAAAAACACGCCGTTTTTTGCTGATGTTGCAGAATTGCTGCAAACTGCACGTTCTAAAGCATATCGGGCAGTTAATTCCATTATGGTAGAAACATATTGGAAAATCGGCGAGCGAATTGTCAAAGAAGAACAAAACGGTAAAAGTCGTGCTGAATATGGTGAAAAATTGATTGAAAATCTTTCGCGTTATTTAACGGATACTTTTGGAAATGGCTTTTCTGAAGCTAATTTACAGAATTTTCGCCGCTTTTATCTGACCTTTCCCGAATTTCCTACACACTGTGTAGGGAATCTGTCTTGGTCTAATATTCGTTATATTATGCGGCTTGATAGCAAAGAAGAACGCGAATATTATATGCGTGAATCAGCTGAACAAAATTGGTCATTTCGCGTCTTAGAACGCAATATAAAGTCAGGTTATTACCATCGTTTGCTGTCAACACAGCAAAAAAATATCGCACCTATCGAAAATTTGCCGGCAGAAATTAAGGCTCAAGATTTCATCAAAGATCCATATGTTTTGGAATTTTTGGATGTGCCGGAAAATATTGAGGGCAAGGAAAGTCTTTTGGAAAAAGAGCTGATTGCGCACTTGCAAAAGTTTTTGCTCGAGCTCGGTAAGGGCTTTTCTTTTGTTGCACGCCAACAGCGTATCAGCACGGAAACAGAGCATTTCTACGCAGATTTGGTATTTTATAACTACATTTTGAAGTGTTTTGTTGTCATAGACTTAAAAACCGACAAGTTAACGCACGCAGATATCGGGCAAATGGATATGTATGTCAGAATGTTTGACGAATTAAAACGCGGTATTGATGACAATCCGACAATCGGTATTATTCTTTGCACGGATAAAAGCGAGACAATGGTTAAATATTCCGTTTTAAAAGAAAATAAGCAGTTATTTGCCAGCAAATATAAAACCATTTTACCAACGGAAGAAGAGTTGGCTGATATGCTTGCCGCGGAAAATTCGCGACTTTTAGCAGATAAATCATAAAGATAATTGAAAGGAAATAAAATGAAGAAACTGGTTTTAATTTTAAGTTGCATTTTAGCCCTTGGCGCTTGTAAGGAAGAAAAACAGGAGGTGCAGGCAAAGCCTGTCATCAAAATCGGTGCAAGCTTGCCATTATCTGGCAATATGGCCTCAATCGGCAATGCGGCGCATAAGGCCTTAATCGCTTCTTTTAAAGACATCAATCAAAATCCGAAAAATAAATATTATTACGAGTTGATAATGGAAAATGACCAAATGGATCCGAAACTGGTCAATAATATTGCCCATAAATTGATATATAACGATAAAGTCAATGTGATTATTTCTTATTTTTCTGTTGCGAATAGAATTGTTGCTCCCATGGCTGTTAAAAACAAACTTATCAATTTTATGATAGGTTTTGGTGACGATTCGCTTATCAGCCCTTATAATTTTCAAAACTTTTTGACAGTTGAAGCCGAAAATGAGGCTGTTGTTGAGTTTTTTAAAAAACATAAGGTTAAAAATGTTGATTTGATTTATCAAAATATCGGTGCGGCTGACGAATTTTTAGCCCCGCTTTTGCCGAAGCTCGAAGCTGAAAATATTGGCTATACGGTGCACCGTTTCAATAAAGGAGAGCGTGATTTTAAGATTTTGATCTCTAAAATTAAAGAATCTCCCTCCGAAGCCGTTTTCATATATGCGTTTGAGCCGGAGGCTGACATCTTGACGCAAGAAATTCGCACACAAAATCTCGAAAAATATATTGCTTATAATGATGGTTTGCCGATGACAAACAATTATTTGATTTATGAAGGCTATTATAACATCGGCTCAATCATGACTTCTGAAAATTTGAAAAAAACATGGGGTCTTGAGGGACAAAATGCCGCTTATGCCATGTATCTTTATGATACGGGGAAAATCATTGCTGAGGCTTATGAAAATGCACCCACGCAAAACAAAATTCCGAATGCGGATGAACTGTCAAAGTATTTGCATTCAAAACCAAAATATTCCGGACTTGTCGGGGATTTTTGGCTTGATGAAAAAGGGCAGTTTCATTCTAAAGGACAAACCACAATTGTTAAAAACGGTCAAATGACGACAGAGGAGTAAAAAATGAAAAAACTGATTTTAATTTTAAGTTGTGTTTTGGCTCTTTCGGCGTTTAAGGAAGAAAAAGCTCAAACACAGGCAAAGCCTGTTATTCGGATAGGGGTAACATTGCCTTTAACAGGAGGCTTCGCGGAAACGGGGCTTTCGGCAAAAGAGGCTGTGATAATGGCTTTTGAAAAATGGCAGTCTGAAAATACAAAATATGATTATGAATTATTTATTGAAGATGATGCATCTCAGCCTCAAAAAGCAGCCTTAAATGCACAAAATTTTATTAACACCAAAAATGTGAGCGCTATTATTTCTTTGTTTGGGATAGTTGATCGACCGATTGATGAAATTGCAAATCGCAACAAAGTGATCAGCCTTTCATGCTCTTATGGTAAAATGAATGTTCCCGAATATGGTGCAAATAATTGCATTCAAAATAAAACAGTGGCAGAAACGCTCATCCCCAAATTAAGAAAAGAAGCCATCAAAAAAATTGCACTTGTGATGGCAAACACAAATGCGAGTCTTACTGTCGGTGATTATTTTGCCGATCTTTTGCCTAAAGAGGGTTTCAAGGTTGTGGCATATGAAAAATATAATATGGATACACGCGATATGCGTATGTCAATTTTAAATATGGAGGCAAAAAATCCTGATTATTATTTGACTTTCGCAACTCGCCCTTTAACGGATATTTTTGTAAAGCAGCTTCGTGAAACAACAGGAAAAAATAATGTTGCGTCTTTTGGCAGTTTTACGGAAATGGATCCTTCTTTATTCTACTTGATTGAAGGTTTGTGGACAATTGACACGACAGCCGGCACAGATGAATTTGAATCTGAATTTACAACAAAAACCAATCATAAACTGAAAGGATGCAGTGCCAATTCTTATGATAATCTGGATATGCTGATTTGGGCTTTTGAAAACACGCCGGTCGAAAATGGAAAGCCTATACCTGATAATATGGATGTGGTCAAAACCATTAAAAATATTAAAAATTGGAAAGGTGCAACAGGCTTGATAAGTTTTCATGATGGTGTGGCAAGTCCGAAAGCAAAATTAAAAATGTATCAAAACGGCAAATGGGAAACCATAGAGGAGTAAAGCTCATGCTCACCTTAAAAAACATCAATGCCGGCTATGGCAAAAAGAAAGTTTTAAATGACGTGTCAGCTTCGTTCAAAGCTGATTCCATAACCGTTGTAATGGGACCGAACGGCGCCGGAAAATCAACACTCTTAAAGGTGGCTTTCGGGCTCTTAAAACCTTATAAAGGCAAAATTTTATTTGAAGACAAAGAAATTTCCCCATCGCCTCAAATGTTTGTGAAAAACGGCGTTTTTATGGTGCCTCAAGGACAGCGTGTTTTCAAAGATATGACGGTCAGAGAAAACATTGAGCTTGCCACTCATTTTTGGAAATCTCGGGCAGATTTTGAAACAGAGTTTGAGCGCGTTTTAACCTTATTTGAAGAATTAAAGCCGTTTTTGAAATTGCCTGCCGGCAATCTCTCGGGCGGTCAGCAACAAATGGTAGCTTTAGCGCGCGGTTTGATTAACAAACCCAAGATGGTTTTGTTAGACGAGCCGTCTATCGGTCTGTCGCCAAAGCTGATTAACGACACGTTTTATAAGTTAAAAGAAATCAAAGATCAAACGGGTACGTCGTTTGTGATTGTGGAACACAACCTCAAAACTCTATTGCCGCTAACCGATTTCGCCTACATTTTAAAAGACGGCGCAGTTGTCTATGCCGGCAAATCCGAAGGTCGCGTTTTAGAACAAATGATGTCCGCCGTTTTCAAATAAAATTATAAAAAAAGACTTGAAATTCAAAAAAAATGGTGTATAAAAAGCGCAGCTTTGAAACAAAGGGCGCGCTTTTTTTAAAGTTTGTTAACCTCGCGCAAGTCCGCTTTTTTATAAGGTCTGGCATTTTTTGAAATATTTTTTTATGACTACAGAATTTAAAATCCCTGAAACAACAGAAAACTTTGAAGAACTTTTGAATGAACAGTTCGGCGATAAAGGTATTGTCGGCTCTGTTGTGAAAGGCACAATTATCCGTTTGACAGACGATTTTGCAACCGTTGATGTGGGCTTAAAATCAGAGGGTCGCATTCCGCTTCGCGAATTTGGCCAAAATCCTGAATTAAAGGTTGGCGATGTTGTTGAAGTGATGGTTGACAGATATGAAGACAGAGACGGCAACATTGTTTTGTCTCGTGAAAAAGCTCGTCGCCAAGAAGCTTGGGTTGAACTCGAAAAATCGATGAACGCCGGCGAGCGTGTGAACGGCATCATCTTTGGCCGTGTTAAAGGCGGCTTTACGGTTGATTTGCAAGGTGCGATTGCTTTCTTGCCGGGCTCTCAAATTGACATTCGCCCGATTAAAGACATCACGCCTTTGATGGGCATTTCTCAACCTTTCCAAATTTTGAAAATGGATAGAGAACGTGGTAACATCGTTGTTTCTCGCCGTGTTGTTTTGGAAGAAACAAGAGCAGAAGCAAGAGCCGAACTCATTGATGCTATCAAAGAGGGTGCTGTTTTGGACGGTATCGTTAAAAACATCACGGACTATGGTGCGTTCATTGACTTGGGCGGCGTTGACGGATTGCTCCACGTGACAGATATTTCATGGAAACGTATCAATCATCCGGCAGAAGTCTTGTCTGTTGGCCAAACAATCAAAGTTCAAGTTATCAAATTCAATGAAGATACACAACGTATCAGCCTTGGTATGAAACAACTCGAGAAAGATCCTTGGGAAGCTGTTCAAGGCAAATACCATGTCGGTGATGTTAAGAAAGGTATTGTCACAAACATCACAGACTATGGTGCATTTGTTGAATTAGAAGACGGCATTGAAGGTTTGGTTCACGTTTCAGAAATGAGCTGGACACGCAAAAACGTTCATCCGGGCAAAATCGTTTCAACATCTGAAGAAGTTGAAGTTAAGGTTTTGGAAGTTGATCCTGAAAAGAGAAGAATCAGCCTCGGCATCAAACAATGCCAACCCAATCCGTGGGCGGCTTATGTTGCTGAGCATCCGGCCGGATCTGTTATTGAAGGCACAATCAAAAACATCACAGAATTTGGTTTGTTTGTCGGCTTAACAGATGAAATCGACGGCATGATTCACCTTTCAGACCTCGCATGGGGCGAAAGCGGCGAAGAAGCTGTTAAAAATTATGAAAAAGGCCAAACAATCAAAGCCAAAATCATCGACGTTGATGTTGAAAAAGAGCGTATCAGCTTAGGCGTCAAACAACTCGATGAAAACAATGCCGCTCTTGCTTTAGAAAACTTGAAGAAGGGCGATAACGTTAAAGCTATTGTCACCGGTATCGATGAAAAAGGCTTGAATGTTGAAGTTGAAGGCATTCCGGCTTTGATTAAGAAAGCTGATCTTTCAAAAGATAAAGAAGGCCAAAACCTTGAAAATTATCACGAAGGCGATGTTTTGGAAGCAAAACTCACTTCTGTTGATAAGAAAAACGGTAAACTCGGCGTTTCAGTCAAAGCTTTTGAAATCGAAGAAGAAAAGAAGGCTTTGGAAGAATATTCAAATTCCAACACAGCCAACACTTCTTTGGGTGACGCTTTAGGCGAAGCTTTGAAAAAAGCCAACTAATAAGCTTTAAGCAGACAAAAAAAGACCGGGCATTTGCTCGGTCTTTTTTTGCTTTACATTTTCAAAATTTTATGACATAATCAAAAATGTAACCAAAATGGTTGCGGTGTTTCATTAACATCTATTCTACCGAAACTCCTTTTTTGAGGAGTTGGTGATATAAGGTTTCACGAATAAGCCAAGCTGTCGGTAGAACAGTTAATGAGCTCCTCCATTTTGAGTTTTTCAAAATGGATTTTTTTTGTAAACATCATACTGAACTCGTTTCAGCATCTAATTAAGGAGAAATAATATGAAAAAATTAGTTTTTATTTTTTGGGTGGTTGTTATGTTATTATCTTTTAATACAATGGCTAAAGTAACTGGTGGTAGTTGTTCCAATGATGGATGTCAATGGTCATATAACAGTGATACCAAAGAACTGACAATTACAGGAAACGGCGCGAGTGTTATGGATAACTATACGCCATATTCTAAAGAAAATCCTGTTCCGTGGGCTGCTTATCATGAGGAAATTGAAAGCGTTTCTGTCAGCGGATTAAAATCAACCGGAGATAGAGCTTTTCTTTTTCATACGGCATTGACAGATGTTTCACTTTCTGAAGGATTGCAGACATTAAATTTTGGTGCTTTTTATGGCGCAAGCAGTTTGGAAAACGTCAATCTTCCTGCCTCACTAACACAAATCGGTGATAGAGCTTTCCACCA
>JAFVFH010000037.1 GCA_017475525.1 Alphaproteobacteria bacterium
TTTAAGGGTATGGAACAAATCATCTCAAAACTCAACAAACACAATCCTCCTAAAAACGAAGACGAGATGCTCGAATTTTTAGACGATTATTTATAAAAAAGGCGGCACCCACGCCGCTTCCATATAAAAAACAAACAAAAAAGTCACCCCTCGCCGAGGCTTGAAAAGCCGAGCGCGTCCAGGGGTCTACGGATTAGAAAAAATAAAATTTGTAGATGCCCTGACGATTCCTAACGGAATCGAGGCATGACTGTTCATTGTCACCCCTCGCCGAGGCTTGAAAAGCCGAGCGCGTCGAATCGAAGATTAGCGAGTAAGATAACTTCTTAAAAATAAATGAAAATCGTATAAAAACCCTCTTGAAAATAAACCTTTTTGATATATATAAACAATATGCAAAATTTAGATATTTCAAACATCAAAGCCGTCGTTTTCGATTGGGATAACACTTTAGCCAAGAGCTCTCCACCTCTAAGGTTTGCCGTTTCCAAAGTTTTAGATTTTTATGATTTACCTTCTTGGGATGAGGTCAAACAAACGCGTGACGGCAACTTATCTTTCCGCGATAACTTTCCAATCATTTTCAAAGACAAAGCAGATGAGGCATATGAGCGTTATAAACAGATTTACTTGAAAGTCGTTCCTTTTATGATCACACGCACACCTTGCGCATTGAATGTATTAAATTTTTTCAAAAAAAGACATATTCCCGTTTTGTTGATGACCAATAAAGATCGCACGCTTTTGGAGTTTGAATTACCGCTTTTGTTCGAGCCTGAATATTTTGATTGCGTTGTTTGTGGTCATGAGGCAACAAAAGATAAACCCCATGGCGATCACCTGATGTATACATTATCGCGTTGCGGCTTAAAAGATGATATCTGTTTGAATAATGTTTTGGTTGTCGGCGACAGCCCTCAAGACAGCCGTTGTGCGCTTGAATGCGGTGCCAAAGCCGTCCGAATAGGTCCTCTGTTTGAAAATGAAACAACGTGCGATAATGTGTTATATTTCAATTCATTTGTGGATTTCTATCAGAGTTTGCTTTTATCAAACTCGTAAATCTGTTAGCCTCTCTTTCTAAGAGAGGGAAAATGGCATTAAACAACTATTCGGCGTTTTATCAAAAATTGACAAGCAAAATCGTTCTTGTTTTTTGTTTGTTTTTTATTGCCACGCTTAACATCATGCGTTTTTATCAGCTTGTTGAGGCTTCAAAAACCACACCTGATGAGCAAAAAAAACCCTCTGATTTTGTATATACGCTTTATTTTGGCAATCTTGAAAACAAATCAGATGTCAAAATGGTTGTTTTAAGTCCGTATTTCAACCAAAAATACCTGTCTTTTATTTTTCAGCCGATCATGAAAGAAAAACTTTTTTTAGTCAATTGTTTGAATAAGGACATACAACAATTAAATTCTTTTTTGAGCGGACGATTTCCTCAAACGTTTGTTCAACAAAAGCCTTGTGATATTTCGCCCGATGAGGTTGAACAAATCTTAAAAAAAGACGATTCACTTGTCGTTTTTCTGAGCTCATCACAAAGCTTGTTTCACCCTTGTGCTTTAAGTGCTGCACAACATTTACAACTTCAACCCGACATCAAATTAACGGAGATTAAAATGGTCATTAACGGATATGAACTGAATTTAAGTCAAGAAGAACTTGAAGATATTGTTTCTCATCAAATGCGTCAAATCGAGTTGATTAGCCCCGATTTTGAAGGTTATCAAACTCTTCCCGAAGGTGATAAAAAAGCCCTGATACACCTTGTTAATGCGGCGCGTCTTATCAACGATGTTGCCCTGGAGCAGGATCATCCGCTTAATTTAGCTTTCAAAAAGGCTTTTGAAAATCTCAAAAATCCCTCAAAGACCGAACAAAACGCCTATACTTTATTTCAGAGCCTTAACGGTGTTGCCGGCTTAAACGGACTTAATCCGAAACCTGTTGAAATTTTCAAAGGCGTTCATCAGACGCCGGGCAAAAACTTTTATCCGGCAGACTTAAATAAGGAAGAATTTCACCAAATTTTGCTTAAAATGTTTGAAAGAGGCAAAACAGATGAAATCAAAAAAATCTTATCCGGACGGACAATGGTTCGTCGCAAAGCTGATGAACTTTATGCTATTGACTATACCGAATATTTCAAAGAAATCTTTTCTTTGATTGCAAACGAGCTCGAGGTTGCCGCGCACTATACCACCGAGCATGAATTTGAACATTTTCTGTCTTGGCAGGCACAAGCCTTGTTGCAAAACAACGAAGAAATGGATATGCTGGCCGACAAACATTGGGCAAAGTTGCAATTTAATCATTTAGAATTTACGATTTCGCGCGAGAACTATGAAGATGAGCTGACCGGTACCGTTTTTGAAAACCCTCGACTTAAACAATTGATTGAAGAGCATAAAATTGATGTTAATGCAAAAGACACATTAGGTTGTCGCGTCGGTATCGTCAATCAAAAAGGCACGGATTTGATTTTGAAATCTAAAGATACAATGCATTATATTGCTCAAAAAATGCCGTTTAATGAGCAATATACGCAAAAAATCGAAAAAGACACCAAGCAAACAATGGTTGATGTTGATTTGATGGCTTTAACGGGGGATTATGCGATGTGCCGCGGTGGCATTACCATCGCGCAAAACCTGCAAAATGACGATAAATTGTCCGTTAAAATGGGTTATGGCAGGCGCAATGTTTACCACCGCCAAGTTCGTTTTTACGAAGATGAAGAGCGCACAAAAAAAATGCTTGACGCACTTGTCGGTCCCGAACTTCATCAATATTATAAAAAAGAAACGGATCATTATTTTGTCATCGGCCATGAAAACGGTCATTCGCTCGGTCCCGACAGTTCTTATAAAAATGCTTTAGGCATATACACCCATACCATTGAAGAACATAAAGCCAACATGGTTTCCGTTGCTTTCATGGCAGATGTTGCGCACAAATTCGGCATATATACCGAACAAGAGCTTAAACAGATTTACACCACATGGATTATCCGCCTCTTCTTAAAATCCAAGCCTGTTCTTTCAAAACCGCACCGCATGGCGGATTTGATTGAGTTTAATTACCTTAAAGAACATGGTGTCATATCATTTGATAGTGAAAACAAACTTCATATTAATTTTGATAAAATCACGGAGGTCTCATACCGCCTTCTTTCCGACACGATTTCCGTCCAGCTTTCAAAGTCACCCGACGTTGCCAAAGCTTTTATTGATAGATGGAGCTATTGGTCCGAAATTTCGGAATATATTGCCGGTGTTCAAAAACAATTGGGCATCAGACCTTATATCAAACTTATAACCAAATTTTAACCAAAGCATAATATGCTCTATATCACATATTAAAGTTTTTTAAAGGAAGAACAAATGTTTGCAAAAATCTTACACGGTCAGTTTGAACTGAAAGAAATGTTCTGGAAATACGGTGTTTGGGGTGAATTTTTAATTACTTTCATTTTATATTTATTCCGTATTTTTCTCATTCATCGTCTTGACGGCTTAAAACTCGGTGAATATTATCGCACGGTTTTTTCTTTTGTAAACATGGATAACACCATGCTCTTTTTAACTGTTGCTTATTTTACCATTCTTGCTTTTCTTACTTTTTACAGCATTATTTTAGTGATGGGGATTTGGCGCAGTTCGGCAGAATATGATAAGAGCGTTTGGCTTAGTCATTTGGCGCGTATTTTCATTTTACTTGTTGTTTACTTAGCTTATAAGGTTGTTTTATAAATGAAAAAAGTTGTTTTGCTTTTAATATCTGCGCTTGTTCTTCTTTCTTCCTGCACTGCCGGCAAACACAGTCAAAAACGCGACAAATTATACACCACATACGGTGTTTATAACTGAGCTCACATTTTTTCCAAAACTTTAATACCCGTCAGATAAGTATTGAGCATATATTTGCAAATTTTTGTTTGTTCTATTTTACTGTATGCTTCAAGCGACGGGGTTGTCAACAAAGCACTCACCGAGAAAAGCGCAATCCATAAAACCTGAACGGAAACATGGCGTTTGTCATTTTTCAAATCAGGATAAAGTTCTTTGAAAGCTTTTTCAAGTAGCATCACCATCATTGAAATACGCCTCAAATAAGTGATTGAAAAGGTCTGTTCGCTATGATGCAAATGAAAATTGAAAACCATAAACCAAAAATTTTTATTTTCCATCACAAACTCGGCAAAAACCGAGGCATATTCATTAAGCCTTTCATAAGCCGATTTATTATCAACCTTTAAAAAGCGTTGATAAAGCGCATCAAGGGTCAGATAATTTTGAACCAAAATAAAATTATCCATATTTCCGAACTGATTATAAATCGTTCCGACAGAATATCCCGACGCCTCTGAAAGCTTGCGTGCAGTCAAAAACTCCGCCCCTTTTTCTTTAATAATCGTCCGGCCGGTATTCACTAAATTTTCTTGTATATAATCTCTGCTCATATTTTAAAATCTTATCTTAAAATTAAGAATTTTGTTTTATATTTATATCTATACAAAAAAAATGAACAGTGTTCAATTTTTTTCTTTAAACTATTGGAGAAAAATTTATGAAAAAAATATTTTTAAGCCTGTTTGGTCTTATTTTTACTATCAACCATCCCGCAAAAGCCGAGGAAGATGATTTTTTTGATAACTTAATCGTCGATGAGCAAATGAAGCAAAAAGTGGAGCAAACCATTGAAATGGAAGAAAGTCAAACCAAAGCTTCCGAAATATTGGATCGTCAACCCCTCAAACTTGAAATCGGTGAAAACGCCAAAATCAATTTAAGAGAAACAAAAAATGAAGACATCGTTCCTGTCCCACCGAGAGAGCCGGCGCCTTTCGGTTTGAAATGGCTTGCCACAACAGATGAAATCAAATATATGAAAATCCTTTTAAGGCCAAAGCAAGTTAAAGATTCTCCAAACAGCTATATTGCCGAAAATCTTCCCAAACCGGTTAAAGCATTTAAGGAAGTTTTGCTAAGTTTCGGCGAAACAGATGCTTTGTGGCGCATTGCCGGCTACGGCAAAGAAATGGAAGATGATTCAAAAGCGACAAAAGGTTTGGAAGAATATAAAAAATTCTATGATATTTTAAATGAAAAATACGGTAATGCGCAAGAATTTTATACTCCGGCTGTGATTAATATAGATGAAGAAATTGTTTCTGAAGACGGAGTTAAAACCCACAACATCAAACAAAAAATTTTAGAAATGGGCGAAGAGGGTTTCAAACAAAAACTCATGAGTGGCGAATCCACACTTTATGCCACTTTTGAAAATGATCATATCGGTGTCACCCTTGCTTTACTTGCAAACGGTGATGGAAAAACATTTATCGTGATTGACTATAAAAACCTCAAAATCAATGAGGTTGAACAACAAGAAATTTTTGATGCACTCTAAGGATAAAAAACAATGGTAAAAAAAGTATCTTTTTGCGGTATATCCGGAAGCGGTATGAGCGCACTCGCACAAGTTTTGAAAGCAAAAGGCTTTGAGGTCTCAGGCTCTGACAGAAGTTTTGATCAAGGTAAAGATGAAAAAAACAAAAAAGCGCTTGAAGACATCGGCATTAAAATTTTCAAACAAGACGGAAGCGCTGTTCAAAAAGATACGGATTTTCTTTATATATCGACCGCTGTTGAAGAAAGCATTCCCGATGTGAAAAAAGCTTTACAACTCGGTGTCAAAATTCAAAAACGCTCTGATTTACTGGCTCAAATTTTTGGTGAATATAAATATGGTGTTGCCGTCGGCGGAACATCTGGAAAAACAACCCTAACTGCGATGATCGGCTATATTTTGGATGTCGCTTTGAAAAAACCGACTGTCATCAACGGCGGACTTTTAAAAAATTACAGCGGACAAAAAGGTATTGAAAATGTGATTTTAAACAATGGTGACATTGCCGTTATTGAGGCAGATGAAAGTGACGGCTCGATTGAAAAATACACACCTTTTATTTCTGTTGTCAACAACATCACCATCGACCATAAACCGATCAATGAATTAAAAAAACTTTTTTTTGATTTTGCCATAAAAGCCAAATATGCGGTTGTTAATGCCGATTGTGAAAATTCCAAAGAACTTTTAACACTCAAAAATGCCAAAACTTTTTCAATTAAAGATGAAAAAGCCGATATCTGTCTTTCAAACATCAAACCCTTAAAAGACGGTGTTTCATACCAATTGAAAGGAAAAACATTTCACTTAAAGTTAATTGGTGCATTCAATGTTTCAAATGCTGCTGCGGCAATTTTAACTACCTCGCTTTTAGGGGTTGATGTTTTTAAGGCCGCTGAAATTTTGCAAAACTTTTCAGGCACAAAGCGTCGCCTTGATGTGATAGGTTCAAAAAATAACATCACGGTGATTGATGATTTTGCGCATAATCCCGATAAAGTGAAAGCCTCAATATCTGCTTTGAAAGATTATGAGGGCCGTGTTTTAGTGATGTTTCAACCGCACGGTTTTTCACCGATGCGCATGATGGGGCATCAAATCATTGAAAGCTTTGCTTCTACCATGGATAAAGATGATGTTTTATTTATGCCCGAAATTTTTTATGCCGGTGGCAGTGTCAAACGCGATATTTCTTCAAAAGATTTAATTGAATATGCAAACTCATTGAACTTAAATGCGGAATTTTACCCTTTGAGGGATGATATTAAGAACCGCATTTTAGAGATAACAAAACAAGGTGACAGAATCGTGATTATGGGCGCACGCGATAACACTTTACCCGATTTTTGTAAATCTATTTTAGAGGAAATTAAAAATGCTTAAAAAAAACAATCAAATTGCTCTTATTGCTCCTTCCGGATGGTTTGAAAAGAAAGATATTGAAAAATCAATAAAATGGTTTGAAAAACAAGGTTTAACCCCCGTTGTTTCAAAACACGCTTACGATGTTGATTTTTATGCGGCAGGCACACCTCAAAACAGAGCAAAAGACATTAATGTTGCTTTTTCAAGAAATGACATTAAAGCCGTTTTTTGCATCAGAGGCGGTGCCGGAAGCTTAAAAACGCTTGATTTCATTGATTATGAGCTTATCCAAAAAAACAAAAAACCGCTTTTCGGTTTAAGTGATTCAACAGCGCTTCAAAATGCGATATACACCAAAACAAAAAACATTTCATACACCGGTTTTTTGCCTGTTTTTGATTTTAAGACCGGCAAAATTGATACCCGTGTTGAACAATCATTAACAGATATTTTTCAAAACAAAACACAAGAAGTCAAAGATTTTGATGTTTTAAAACACGGACAGTGCGAAGGAATACTCATCGGCGGATGTTTGAGTGTGTTTTTATCTCTGTGCGGCACACCTTATTTCCCGAATTTAAGAAACAAAATTATTTTAATTGAAGATGTCTCAGAAAAAACATATCGTATAGATTTAATGTTGCAACAACTTAAAATGCAAAAAGGTTTTGATCAAATCAAAGGTTTAATTTTCGGACAATTTGCAAAATGCGTTGAAGCGGATGCCGGCGACGGTTCAATTGACGACATCATTAAAAACTTTGCTAAAGACATTGAAAAGCCTGTTGTTTATAACTTCCCGTACGGACATATTCAAAGCAGGGTTTTAATGCCAATCGGCAAAAAAATCAAAATCAAAACAACGAGCTCAATAACATTTTGATTTCATTGAAATATTTACCCGTCAACTCATTGATAAAATGAAAATATTTCAAAACGCCGTTTATTCCTGATATATTAAAAGCAATAATACTGCCGATTGTGAGTAAATTAACCCCCGGCAAAAACATCAAACAAAACCGATACCCCACTTTCGGTAAATCTGTTTGTTCGGGGTGAATTTGAGAGGCAACGGTATCAATATGATAACCTAAAAAAAATCCTAAAACAGCGTTATAAATCAAGCTGTTAGGTAAAAAATTCATAATCACCATATAAATCAAACAAAAGAGTGGAAAAAAATACGGCGCAATCACAATGAGCCAGTTTCCGTCGCCGATAAATCCCATTTCACCTCCCGTATCATCAGGATTTAAGCGAATATGTTTAATTTTGTGAAATGTCAATAATGCAAAAAAAGTGTGTGTAAATTCATGAGCAATCACCTGCATGGATGTTCTGACCGATGCATCCATCATAGTCTTTGAAAACACAAAAAAAACAAGTCCGCAAAGAAGCGCTAAATTTTTCAAATTTGTAAATTGAAAAAAATTGACTGAAGATATTAAAGCCGGCAACAAAATCAGCATATACCAAGCCATAGGCCATTTAAACAGATTTATGAATTTATCTATTGCTTTAGACATATCATGCTTCTTTCAACCAAACGGCATCTTTTATTTTTTCTTTTAAGAATGTTTCATGTGCCGTGAGTTCATCTTCCGACAAATTAAAATGCCTTTGTTGATAATCTTTATGTTTTTTTTGAGTTGAGCTGATGTTATGATTTACTGAGTTTATTTGATCTAAATTCATTGTCGGTTCCACACCGCCCAATAATTCCAAATAAACTTCCGCCAACAACTCGGCATCAAGAAGCGCGCCGTGTTTTGTTCGTTTTGAATTATCGATGTTAAAGCGTTTACAAAGCGCATCTAAGTTATTTCTCGCCCCCGGAAATTTATCTTTTGCAATTTCGAGTGTATCCACAACTTCATGATCTTTTAAGGTGTCAAACCCGTTATGTTTGAGCTCATAATTAACAAAAGTCATATCAAACGTTGCATTATGCGCCACCAATATCCCGTCATCACCTACAAAATTTAAGAAATCTTTTGCGATTTCTGAAAAGCGCGGATAATTTTGTAAAAACTCGGTTGATAAACCATGCACCTGAAAAGCCTCTTGAGGGACTTCTCTTAACGGGTTAATATATTGATGATAAGTTTTTCCGGTCGGAATATGGTTAATCAGTTCTATCGCCCCGATTTCAACCAATCTGTCACCCTCATGCGGATTAAACCCCGTTGTTTCCGTATCAAAAACAATTTCTCTGAGCATTAAATTTAAGTCCTATCATCAGTTTTATCAAATCAGCTTTAAGTATCGTAAGTGATTTATGTGTTTCAATTATATAAGAATTTCTTTGAAAAGAAAGAACATCTTGTTGTTTGTTGATAATATTCTCAAAACTTTGCTGATTGATACAATCTCTTTTCATCACCCTGTTTTTCAAAATTTCATAAGGTGCATAAGTTTTTAACACGAAAGCACAATATTTCTCAAGCCCCATCTGATATAAAAGCGCGCTTTGAATAAAAATAACATCATTGGAAAATCTCAAACGGTGTATTGTTTTTTTGAGCTTATTTTTAAGATACGGATGTGTCAACGCCTCAAGTTTTTTTAAGTTATTTTCATCAGAAAAAACAAGTTCACGTAATTTTCTTTTATCAAAGATATTATTTTCAAAACACTCTGGGAAATTTTTCTTAATAATTTTCAAAAATTCTTTATTAAAATACATTTTCCGGCACCAGACATCCATATCAAAAACAACAAAACCAAGCTTTTTTAATATATTTCCGACGGTTGTTTTACCGCTTCCTATTTTACCAGTGATACCGATTAAATACATTTTTTTAACTTTCTTTTGATTTATACACATTTTGTTAACCTTTTGTGTATAAAATGCTAAATTTGAGGCAAGTATATATTTTTATTCACCTGTTTCAAAATAAATCATAAGAGTTATAAACATGTTGATAGAATAATTCACAATATGTGGATTATGTGTATAAAATTTTATATCTTTTGTTTTTATGTTTTTTTTTTCTTTGTTTTGTTGTTTATATTTTATCTCATAAAAAATCATACACAATTTTCACAGACATATACAACAACAACTATTATTTTTTAAATTTAAATAGTAGGGAAGAGTTTTTGTGTATAACTTTTTTCATAAAAAAGTTGACTTTAAGATATATCTTTGCTATATCAAATTCAAGTCATACTCATGACGATTTTTCAATCAATCATTTAAGGTTTCACATGTATTTAAAAGAGTTAAAAGAAAAGTCTCCGAAAGAGCTTTTAACATGGGCAGAAGATTTAGGTGTTGAAGAAGCTTCATCCATGCGTGTTCAAGATTTGGTTTTTGCGATTATGAATAAAATTGCCGGCACTGATGAGGTTTTTTACGGTGACGGTGTGATTGAGGTTTTGCCTGACGGTTTCGGTTTTTTACGCTCATCTAAATCCAACTATCTTGCAAGCGCGGATGACATATACGTTTCTCCCCAGCAGGTTAAAAGATATTCTCTTCGCACAGGGGATACGGTTGAAGGCCAAATCAGAGCGCCGAAAGAAAATGAGCGTTATTTTGCTTTAACAACGATTGATAAAGTCAATTTTGAAGATCCTGAAAAATCAAAATTGCGCGTTAATTTTGATAACTTAACACCGCTTTATCCGACTGAAAAATTGAATTTTGACATTATTTGCGGTGAAAAAGACTATACAACGCGCGTGATTGACCTTATTTCTCCTCAAGGCAAAGGTCAGCGCGGACTGATTGTCGCCCCACCGAGAACCGGTAAAACCGTGATGCTTCAAAATATCGCGCATGCCATATCAACAAACCATCCTGAGGTTTATTTGATGGTGTTGCTGATTGACGAGCGCCCCGAAGAGGTGACGGATATGACTCGTTCTGTGAAAGGTGAAGTAATATCCTCAACATTTGATGAGCCTGCCACACGCCATGTTCAGGTGGCAGAACTTGTGATTGAGAAAGCCAAACGCCTCGTCGAAACAAAAAAAGATGTTGTTATCCTCCTTGATTCGATCACACGTTTAGGCCGTGCATATAACGCTGTTGTTCCCTCATCAGGCAAAGTTTTAACGGGCGGTGTTGACGCAAACGCCCTTCAACGTCCGAAAAGGCTGTTAGGTGCGGCGCGTAATGTTGAAGAAGGCGGTTCGTTGACCATTATTGCGACAGCGCTGATTGATACCGGTTCTAAAATGGATGAAGTTATTTTAGAAGAATTTAAGGGCACAGGTAATTCAGAAATTATCTTAGATCGCAAATTAACGGATAAACGTCTCTTCCCGACAATAGATATCACTCGTTCAGGCACCCGTAAAGAAGAACTTCTTGTTGATAAAGCGACGCTTTCAAAAATGTGGGTTCTCCGCCGTGTCTTAATGCAAATGGGCATCACCGACGGTATGGAATTTTTACTTGATAAATTAAGAGTGACGAAAAATAATCAGGACTTTTTTAACAACATGAACTCTTAAAAAAAAGAGTATAGTTTGTTTCTGCTTCTTTTCCTTATCATCCCTTCCTCCCCCAGAAAAGGGAAGGTTTGAAGAGGGTGTTTTTATCGAATCCTCCCCCTTGAGGGCGTGAGGATGAAA
>JAFVFH010000038.1 GCA_017475525.1 Alphaproteobacteria bacterium
TACATATCATTGAAATTTTATCTTAAAAGCATTTAATAAACATCTTTTTATATGATTTTTCCAAATCTTGTCAAAATCAAGAAAAAATAACCAATACCGACAAAAAATCCCCGCGACCGTTTTAGTCAGCGGGGAAAATTTCTTAAAGCATCTCAGACTCTGATATACCTTCCGCCTTCAAAGACGTAAGTCGAGGTAATATCATGCACGGAGCCAACGCACAAGGCAGAATGTACAACCACCTTACCTGTGGTTTTGTCGATTTCAAAGGCATTGTTGCTTTGGAGCAGAGAGGCCCCGAGACAGTTGAGGGTCTTGCTGATGTGGTAGAGGACTTGCTCATTGGCTTTTCGGATTTTGAGCAGATGACTGACACGGGTTTGAACCAGCCCTTCAATCTGGCCGAAATAGCGAAATGTCAGCCTCTCTCTATGGGAGCAAACCTCAAAAAGCTCATTAGCACCGGCCCAGAAAATCATGTTTCCGAAAGCTGTTTCAAACAGCGGCACAAAGTCGATAATTTTGAAACAATCCTTGTCGGCAATCATGGGTAAAGCGCCGGCAATCAAGAGCTTGGACATACCGCCGATATAGGCATAATCCCACTCAGGGAGCTCACCGTATTCAGTGGCATCTGTCGCCGATCTTGCAAAAACCTTCATCTCGCGAGTGTAAATACCTTCCGTGACGAGGACAAAATTAAGGTCCCAGAAGTCACGCAGTTCTTTGACAGCCTGAAGAAGTTTTTCTCCGTTTGTGCTCGGAAAATATTGCTTTTGCATTCCGGCAATGTTATCGGGCAATTGAACTTCCTCTCGAGAAATGCGATAAGCACGTGCATTTTTTGCCAACAGGTGCATTTTATCACCTTTTGCAACGTAAATGTTGCAATCAGCATCCTTGAAAACGTTGTCGAAAATGTTTTCAAATTTTTCAGGTACCCCAAGTTTTTTGAGGCTTTCCTGATCAAGAGTATACTTTCTCTCCATAATTATTATAAATTTGAGTTAAACATATCTATACCATATTGTAACAATTTATACCCTCCTTACGTCTATTTGTCAAGAAAAATAATGAATACTGACAAAAAATCCCCGCACTTAGAAAAGGCGGGGAAAATTTTAAGCAAGAAGCTCGCAGAGGGTTATTTGCGTGCGTACTGAGAAGCCTTGGTTCAAGGCATACATCTTGTTGAGCTCCATATCCTTGAGCTCAAGGAGCTTCATCTCCGCATCATCGGACAGGCGATGATGTGTGATATAAAGCTTGATGAGTTCCTTGTCCTTGAGGCCCATGAACTTGAGCTCAGCCTCAGCATTAAACCGATACTTCGAGATATAGAGCTCGATAAGCTCTTTATTCCCGAGTTCCAGGAATTCGAGATCCTTTCTGAAGAAGGGGCGCTTCGAGATATAGAGCTGAATCAGCTCAACATCGTTCATTTCTAAGAACTTGACTTTCGCCTCATCCTCAAATCCGCACCTTGAGATATAGTGCCGGATCAGTTCCTTGTCCTGAAGCTCAATGAGCTTGATTTCAGCTTCAACTGCAAAGCTAAATACAGAAACGTAAAGCTTTGTCAGTTCCTTATCTCCGCGTTCAAGGAGCGCTATATCAGCCTCGCCGTGGAGAGGGTATCTGGAGATGTACTCCTTCAGGATTTCTTTGTCAGCGCTTAGGACAAACGCTGCCTCTTTTTTTGCATTTTTAATTTTTTCCATAACTGTAAATAATTTGGGTTAAACATATCTATACAATATTGTAACAATACATACTCTTCTTTTGTCCGTTTGTCAAGAAAAATAACGAATACCGACAAAAAATCCCTGCAGCCATTTAAGGCGGCAGAAATTTTGCAAATCTTTTAAATAAATATTTATTTGCTCAACAACTTTGAAAACGCGTTCGCAACAAAAAACGGTTGACGAATGCCGTAAATCAAAACAAGCTGTTTTTTATTTGCATAAATCATTTTTTTTAATTTGAATTTTTTCTTTCTTATTTTAAAAGGATAGATGAAGATTAAATTTAATTTTAGGAGAAAATTTTATGAAAAAAGTTTTATATGCTGTTGCATTTGTTCTCACATTTTCAGCTTTCAATGCCAATGCGGTTGACTTGGTCTCAAAAGCTGAGCAGGCACAGGCAAAAATTGATGCTGTTGAAGCTAAAAAAGCAGAAGTTTCGGCTCGTGTAGAGGCTAAAAAAGCAGAGGTGAAAGAAAACATTGAAACAAAAAAAGCAGAAGCAGAGGCGCGCCGTGCCGAGCGTGAAAAAGTTCGTGCAGAAAAGAAGGCTGCGCGCGAAGCGAAAGCAAGCCGTGTTAAATCAGACATTGAAACATTGAAAAAAGATTTAATCGCGGAATAGTGTTTCAAAAATACAAAAGCGCCATCTGAATAGATGGCGTTTTTAAGATTAAAAAACGAATTTTGTTCCGATTAAAGCTTTCTCCCTCCGCCGAAACTGTAAGAAACACCGAAGTTAACGGTCGGGGTTGAGGTAAATTCTGGCGCTTTGTTTTGTGTCGGCGTGATGTTTTCAACAGCCACAAATCCTTGAACACCATTTTTACCTGCCGCGACTTGCACCGAATATGTTTCACCTGTTTTTATGCCTTGCAAAACATACGTCATACCGCTGTTGAGCGATGTATATGCCCCGCGGACATAGGCGTTCAAAACTTTGCTGTCAAAGTCATAATTACCGCCGGCAGCAACACCGAAATTATCTTTCTTAAGAGAAGCTGACGCAAAAGCTTTGTGCGTGTTTTGCCCCAAGCGTGTTGCGGCCGAGAGTGAAACCTTAAAGCCGTCTTTTTCAAAACTTTCAACAACTTTGGCATAAAAAGCTCTGACTTCAGGATCTTTCAGGTTTGGAAGGAAATAAAACCCGTCATTTAATTTATTGCTGAAACCCAAAATGACCTCATGACCTTTGTGCTTTGCTGTCAGAAGCAAGCCTTGTTGCCCGTCACCGAATACACCTATGCCTTTCGAATCCGTATAGTAATCAACTGTACCAACGCCGTTAAAAAACACATTCGGCGCTTCCATCGGTCCTCTTCCTGCTTTAATGGATAATTGTGTGTCATTGCCAAAATGTTTACCGACTTCAATCAAAAATTTATTATTGATGGCGGTCCAATCATTATTTGAAAAAATGACAAGTTCACCCGCTGTCATGTTTGCATAAAAACCATTTTTTTCAATGCCGGCACTGACGGTCGGGAAAAAATCATTGTAAAAAGTCGCCTTATCTTTTTGTATTTCAAGCGCTGAAATGTTTGAAAAGCCGACATTAAGTTCCGTTTTAACGCCTTCTTTGTCGTCTTTTTGCTCTTTTTCTTTTGTTTGTGCTTGAGCGCCGGCACAAACGGCCATCAAAGTTGCCGTTGTCAAAACAAATTCTTTGACTTTTGCATGAATTCTTGAATTTTTGATTCTGTCCTTAAGTGTTTTGCTGTTCGCCATTATTTTACCCTTTCTTAAAAAAGTTGATTTTGTCATTTGTCTAAAGTGTAACATAAACCAACGTTTAAATTGAGCCTATACTTCGGAAAAAGCTAACTTTTTAAGTGTTTGATTTTGTGTGATAAAAATTTTTAGAAAAATCGAAAAAAAGTGGTTGATTTAAACGTTCCTTTAAATTGAACACATTAAATCTGCTTAAATGCTTGATTTTATTGAAAACTTACGGCAATCGGTTCGTCAAATTTCTTTTTTTAAAACAGATACCCCCCAATAAATCGGGGGCTATCTATTGAGCGTCATATACATTTTTGAACCGAATTGTTCTTTCCATCCTTTTTCGCAAGATGAAAATGATAATTTCTAGTCTTTTACAGCTGATTTTTTGAAGACATATTCTTTCTTTGCTTTGTCAAGCTGGTTCAAAAATTCATCATTTGCGTGCAATCTGTTGACAAGTGCGGATGTGATGATTCGTGCTGCATCGACGTCGCTTTGATAATGAAAACCGACAATCACTCTGCTTTGCCCATATTCAAACCCTCTTTTTAAAATAGCGTTTTGATGTTCGGGATTGATTTCCGCAAGCACCAATGCAATGGCCCAGCCCATTGTTGTGTGTCCGGAAGGATAAGATGAGTTTTTTTTCAGCTTTTCCTCATCTTCCGGCACAGGGGTCGGTTCATTAAATTGTATAAAAGGTCTTGTTCTCATAATCTGGCTTTTTGATTTTTTGTTGCATAAATAAGTTGTCTCCAGCAATCTGCTGATCATCAGCATTATTTCAGGCGTGTTATCTTCAGAAATAACCATTCCGAAAGGCTCTGAATAAATTTCAGCAAAATATTGAGGTGTGTGAACGGCGTCATTTTTAGCCGTTTGTCCGCGCTCTGTGTTTCGCATTGTCTTACCCCATTGATACAAGCGCCAGTCGTTATAAAAAGCCGCATCGGTCGGCTCAGGTGGCAGTGGCAAAAATTCAGCACCTGCCGGAATTTCATCTTCGCTTAAAAATGAGGAAAATTCTGCCTGAGAGTTTTTTCCGATAAAAATTGAAAAGATAAATAAAAAAGCAATAATTTTTTTCATCAATGTTCTCCAAAGTTCAAAATTTTTATAAAAATGGCATATCAGTCCAATAAAGTCAAGAAAATGTCTGAATGGTATACACACAAAAAAACCGCCATAAAGGCGGCCTTTGTGTCTTGACCCTTTTGACTGGACTGACTTCGTTTCACTCCGTCGCCCCTGCGCTCATCGCCTTAACGGCGACCGCGATACTCTCGTCTCGCTTTCGCTTGTGGTCAAACCAGCTCCTCGCCGGTTCGAGCCCCATGCTATCGCATTCAAGACACAAAAAAACCGCCATAAAGGCGGTCTTTGTGTCTTGGTCGGATTGACTGGACTCGAACCAGCGACCTCTTCGACCCGAACGAAGCGTTCTACCAGGCTGAACTACAATCCGAATTCAAAAAGTGTTCATACTCATACACCATAATTTTTTTATTCGCAAGTCTTTTTTTCTCATTTTATCAAAAAAATGGTGGCATCTCTTCTTTTTTGCGCTATACTCTCAAAAATTGATGAAAGGATATATCAGATGCTTCATATCGGCGCACATCTCTCTTCTTCCAAAGGTTTTACGGGCATCGCATCAGATGCTCTTAAAATCAAAGCAGATACATTTCAGTTCTTTACGCGAAATCCCCAAGGCTTTAAGGCTAAAGATATTGACCCATCAGATGTTCAAAGCTTTCTGAAAATTTCCCGAGAACATCATTTTCAAAAGTTTGTTGCCCACGCCCCATACACCTTAAATCCATGTTCCGATAAAATTGAGACGCGTGAATTTGCCGAAATGGTTTTTCAAGATGACTTAAAGCGTATGGAATATGTGCCCGAAAATTACTATAATTTCCACCCCGGCTCTCATGTCGGGCAGGGGATTGAAGTCGGTATTGAAATGATTGCGGTTCTCTTAAACAAGATTTTAAGCTCTCATCAATCAACCATTGTGCTTTTAGAAACAATGTCCGGTAAGGGCTCGGAGGTTGGCTCTATGTTTGAAGAACTCCGCTTAATCATTGACCGAATCGAGCTCAAAGATAAAATTGGCGTTTGCTTAGACACCTGTCATGTTTATTCGGCAGGCTATGATATTGTGAACAATTTGGAAGGTGTTTTAGAAGAGTTTGACCACATCATCGGCTTAAATCGCCTTAAAGCCGTTCACTTAAACGATAGCAAAATGCCTTTTGCTTCTCACAAAGATAGACACGAGCAAATTGGCAAAGGCACCATCGGAGCTGAGGCAATTGTCCGTTTCATTAATCATGAAAAATTAAAACACCTGCCGTTTGTTCTTGAAACCCCGAATGATCTTGATGGCTGGGCAAAAGAAATCGCTTTTTTAAGACAAAACTTTAATGAATAAGCTTGCTTTTTTCTGCCAATGCTTTAATATCAAAGAAAATATTTGAGCGAGGTCTTTTATGTCTGTTATTTCCGTCATCATTCCTGTTTACAACGCCGAAAAATATTTGAATCGTTGCTTAGAATCTGTTCTCAAACAAACTTTTCATGATTTTGAGGTTATTTGCGTTGATGACGGTTCAAAGGATAATAGCTTAAAAATCTTAAAACAAATCGCCAAACAAGATGATCGTGTCAGTGTTATTTCTCAAAAAAACGGCGGGGCGGCTGCGGCGCGCAATCGCGGTTTACAAAATGCAAAAGGACAATGGTTTTGTTTTGTTGATGCCGATGATGCCGTTCATCCGATGTTTTTGGACATTTGTCTTCACTTTGCCTCTTTGTATAAAACAGATCTTGTTTGCTTTCGCTTTTCTCGTTCTGATGGCGGGGATTATCCGACAGGCTATATCAATGCCGATAAAATTCGTTTTAAGCTGACGGATTATCCATTAAAATCAGCCATGTCTAAAGGAAATTTTCGTATTCCGTTTAGTGTGTGCACCAAATTCTATAAAAAGAGTTTATTTGAAAATATCCGCTTTATTGAGGGTAATATGTATGAAGATTGCGCGCATACGTATGCGGTCTTAAAAAAACACCATCGAACAATCATTTTAGATCAAAAGCTTTATTTTTACACACGCAATATGGATTCTGTTTCAAACACGAAGATGACAACAAAACAGCTTGAACATTATCATGCGTTAATGCTCTATCTTGACAATCTTTATGCCGATACACCTTCCAAAGACTATAAAATTATTTTCCGTGAGCTGTATCCGCGTTTGATTCGCAATCAATATAAGTGTTGTCGCAAAGCGTCTGTTGATATTCAAAATGAGATGTTTAAGCTTTTTTGTGCATATTTAAGAGAATATCGTCTCAAAAAAATGATGCGTGCTTCGGGTATCGGTCTTATCAAATATATGAGATACTTGTGGCTGATGAAAAAGTATTAATTCTGCTTAAAGAGCGCTCAAAATCTTTTGCCCGAATTCGAGAGTATATGTATTGTTTTTGTCTGACGCCAAAGCTCTGTTGAAAAGGGCAAGAGCTTGCTCTCTTATCTCGGGTCTGGATTTGATGAGTGCTTGCATCACACGATAAATCCACATTACGGATTCGTGGTTGTTGTTGCATTCACTTAAAGCAAAATAAAAAACATCAAACACATTGTTCGTAAATTCCGGTTGTTCGACAGCAATTGCCTGTAACAGTCGGTAGCTTTGCGAAAGAGAATACGAATCGCTTTTGTCTGATTTCAAAGTTTTTTTGAAAATCTCAAAAATTTGCTCGGCATATTGCGGGCGTGTTTTGAGAAGTCCGCGCAAAACTTCGGCTGCGGATAAAACGCTTACATAGGTGTTTTGAGATGATGTCAGAGCTTCCTTAAAGGTTTCAAAAGTCTCATCTATGAAATCCGGATCATCTTCAATCAGCTCTCCCAAATGTTTATAAGCCGTCACCAGTGATTGTTCGGTGTTTTTGTCTGATTTCAAAATGGCAGAAAGAGTTCTTAACACATCTGTCATCAAATCAGAGTGGTTTACACCGACTTCGCCGACTTTTTCATAAATCCAAGAATAAACATCTTTGTCTTTTTTGATGATGTTGCGAACAAGTGTTGTATAATCTTTATTTGCCATAATTACTCTCCCAAATTATATTATATATCTTTTCCCTTCATTCGTCAAGATAAATACAAGCAAATCTTGTCATTTCTATGGTAAAACTTGCTGGGGATGAAGCATGTTGAATTTATTACTTTATCCGGTGAGAATATCTTTGATTGAGCATTAAAGGGTGTTTTTGAAGTGTCTCTTGTTTAATATCTGGTTTGACAGGCGTTCTTTTATCTTTAATTTCAGCAATCTTCTCATTCGCATCAAATTGTATTGATTCTGCTCGAACCATGACCGAAGCAAATACTTTTCGATATTCCGGATCTCGATAATCTTTTTCTGTTTCATTGGCAGCCTTTGTACAAGCTTCGGCAATAAGAGCTCGAAATTCCTCATTTTCACTTTCCGCAAGAATCTTCTCATGAATAGCTCTTCGTTTTATTTGTTTGAAAGCCTGTATATCTTCAGCTTTTAGTGCATCTTGTGCATCAAACAATAAAACCATTCCTCGGATTTCTTCATTGAGTCTTTCTTTTGGCTTTGATTGGAAGGGTGCTGAAGAACTGATGCGAATACCATCAATCAAAACAATCGCGTGTCCGTTCTTCCTGCCGAGATACCCATTTTGGGAAGAAATAATCCCCGTATACCCTTGCGCAAAATTTTGTTTTTTGGCATCGGTCGTTTTTTCCTCAATCAAATCATGATTTTTTCTTCTCTTCAAAAATTTATCTAAAATAGACATGATATAGCTCCTTATTTATAATACGCCTTCTCAAAATTCTATGTCAAAAAATAAAATTTGTCAAGATATACACCTAATAAATCGGGAACAGGTGGCACAAATCAATCATTTCTTTTGCTGTTTTTTCAATCACTTCTTCACTGTTATTTGCCGCGAGCGCATCCATCACATCAGCAATCGCATTGCCGATTTTTTCAAATTCGACGGGTGTAAATCCGCGTGTTGTACCGGCAGGTGTGCCGAGCCTGATGCCTGATGTGATTTTCGGCGGTTGCGGATCAAAAGGAATCGCGTTTTTGTTACAGGTGATATGCGCCCGTTCCAAAGCAGAAGCGACCACATCACCGGTCAAGTTTTTCGGCCTTAAATCAACGAGCAACAAATGCGTATCCGTGCCGCCCGAAACGAGCTTTAAGCCTCTTTTTTCAAGCGTTTTACCTAAAATTTTTGCATTTTCAATCACATGAGAAGCATATACTTTAAAAGAATCGCTCAAATCTTCCTTGAAACACACGGCTTTGGCCGCAATCACATGTTCCAAAGGACCGCCTTGCGTTCCGGGAAAAACGGCAGAATTAATTTTTTTTGCAATATCTTCGCGGTTTGTCAAAATCATACCTCCGCGCGGACCGCGCAAGGTTTTGTGTGTGGTTGTTGTCACCACATCGGCAAATTTGAGCGGATTTTCATGCAAGCCGGCTGCGACGAGACCTGCAAAATGCGCCATATCAATCATCAAATAAGCGCCGACTTTATCCGCAATTTTTCTAAAACGTGCAAAATCAATCTGCCTCGGATAAGCCGAACCGCCTGCAATAATCAGCTTGGGTCGACAATCAGTAGCCAAGCGCTCCGCTTCATCATAATCAATAAGACCCGAATCTTCTTTCACACCGTAAGAAACGGCATTGAGCCATTTACCCGAAATCGAGACTTTCGATCCGTGCGTCAAGTGTCCGCCGGCTGCGAGCGACATTCCCATAATTGTATCGCAAGGATTCAGCAATGCCACGTAGACAGCGGTGTTAGCTTGGCTTCCCGAATGGGGCTGAACGTTTGCAAATTGGGCATTAAAAAGTTTTTTGGCACGCTCAATGGCGATCGTTTCAATTTCATCAACGTTTTCACATCCATGATAATAACGGTGTCCGGGATACCCTTCGGCGTATTTGTTTGTCAAAACAGAACCTTGTGCTTCCATCACAGCTTTTGAAACATAGTTTTCCGAAGCAATCAGCTCAATTTGTTCCAATTGCCTGATTTTTTCTTTCTCAATAATATCAAAAATTTCTTTATCTTCTTGTGCAAGTGTTTGTTCAAAATCCATTTTCTTTATTCCTTATCTAATTTATTTAGCCTTGCTTGGTGCCTTCCTCCTTCAAAGGAGGTGTTTAAGAATGTTTCAATATATGAAACCACATCATCAAATTTCATTGTGCGTCCGCCAAAAACAATGATGTTTGCATTGTTGTGTTTTTTTGCCATTTCAGCAACAAATTGATTGTAGAGCAGAGCGGCTCTGATGCCTTTATGCCTGTTTGCGGCAATGGATATTCCGACACCTGTTCCGCAAATCAAAATACCCAAATCGGCTTGACTTGAAAGAATATATTCGGCCATTTTATCTGCAAAATCAGGATAGTCAACCGAATCGGCTGAATTTGTGCCCAAATCGTCCAAATTCATGTTTTTGAGCCTGAAATAATCAACGAGTTTTTGTTTTAATTCGAATCCGCCATGGTCGGAAGCTATTGCTATTTTCATGATTTTTTTCCTTAAAGTTTCTTATACTTAACAATAAATAGATATGAATTAAAAGTATTTTTTTCGAGTTTTTAAAAAAAATTGCAAAAAATGAAAAAAAAGTATTGACGAGCGCAAAAATATTTGTATATATGGAAATCACCGCAAGGGTATCAGGTTGGCCGGTTGGCAGAATGGCTTATGCAGAGGACTGCAAATCCTTTTATATCGGTTCAATTCCGGTACCGGCCTCCAAATTATTCCGACTTAGCTCAGCGGTAGAGCAATCGGCTGTTAACCGATCGGTCGTCCGTTCGAACCGGACAGTCGGAGCCAAAAAAAACCTCGCTTAAAAAAGCGAGGTTTTTTGTTGTGCTTATTTATAACGTAGCCGAAACGTATTTCCCGTCGGTTTTGAAACTTTAGCAGCTTCTTCAATGGTATAGATACGTCGAATTATTCTGCCATCGGGATTAGATGGGTCAAATTCAACACTTTTATTTTTAAGCAATGCAGTTAAGGTATCATATTTGCCAATCATATTTCCATCACCGTCATAGGCTAAAATATAACCGTCTTTTGTGTTTTTATAGGTTTCTATAACAGATTCTGTTTGGTCATAAGATGATGTATACCCTTGTTCGTCAAAAACACCATGCCACGCTTCAATTTGTTTTTTGCTGATTAAATTACCATTTTCATCATAATCATAACGATAATTGTATGCATTATCAAAAGTAGTTCCATCCTCTTCGTGGTAATGAGAACTTATTAATTTTCCATCCTCATCATACCAATAATATAGTTCTTTGTTATACATATTGCCATTTTCAGTCCATCTATCGTGTCTGACCATTTCAAGTTTCCCTGTTTCATAATTGTATTGATAGTCTGTTCTATCAGCACCGATGCGATGTCCGTTTTCATCTAAAACAGCCGTGTCATAACTTTCATTTATAAGTATGTCCCCATGATAGGCGATACCATAATCTGATGTATGTTCGCCATATTCGTTGTACTCTGTATAGTAATCATATCTAGAGTTATCGCTGTTTTGAAAATCGTGTTGCTCTATTTTTTTTCCTTCGTCATCAAAAATTCTAATATTAGTTGTTGAGCCATTGCTTGTTTCTTCTATTTTTTGTATTTCCCCGTTATCCCCATACTTCAATTCACGAGTAAAATTAGGGTTAGAATATTCTGTTATAAATCCATCATCATTATATGTATAATGCTCATTACCTTGACTTATTCTGTTACCATTAATATCATATTCTGAAGTGAGGCAGGAAGAGGAACCATTTCCGCATTTAGTAACTTTATAGTTGCCGTCGCCTGTATCTTCATATTGGTAAGTATATGTAGAATTAACTCCGTTCGCTGTCAGAGTCTCAGAATGTAATTGTCCGCTTTCATAATACTCATACGTAGTTACACGACCATATTTATCTGTTTGCGATTTCAATTTTCCATCTTCGTAATAATCATAAGAGTATGAACTTCCATCTGTTCCTCTTTTGGTTAGTAGATTGCCGTTATCATCATATTGATAGAAATATTGCTTTGTTGACGGACTAATTTCGTTCAATTGTTGTATATTTTCTCCGTTATATAATTGCACTGTTTCCGTCACATGATTTTTCGCATCATATTCATAGTTATAAACTTTTTTGGTTAAGCATTGCCCTTGCTCACACATGCTTGTTTGTATTTTCTGCGCCAATTTTCCATTATCATCATATTCATAAGTCAAAACATAATTATAACCCTCTTTATTTCCTGTTCCATCAGGATTTTCACCATTAATGACTTCTTTAATCAATTGACCTTGTTCATTGTATGTTTTGACACCGGCTGTTGCCGAAAAAATAAATAAAGTATTTAAAACGATACTTAAAATCAAAATCCACTTCTTCATAATTTTTCTCCTTTTTTGAACTTACCCTCTTTCAATCCTCCCCTGAGCGCCTTTGGCGCGGTTAAGAGGGGGGAGGGATGAAAGGGGTGGCAAATATTAACCCAAACCAAAAAAATTCCATCTTGAAAACCTCAAAATGGAGGAGCCAACAAACTGTAAGTGCACAGATGGACTTATTCGTAGCATAATGCTCTTATATCATCCGCTCCCCGTTAAGGAGCTATGCACTTAATGATGTTTGTTGAACACCGCAACCATTTTGGTTACACTCTGATTATGCCATTGTTTATCTTAAAAGTCAAACAAAAAAAAGCCAACTTATTTGATGGCTTTTCTTTTTTTATATATATTGTTTTTTCTTTGAAAGATTTAAGAGCCTGCCGACCGTATCCGGCATGTTTTCTTCTTGTTTTGATTCGATGATGCTGATGATGTCGAGCTCTTTGTTAGTCAGGCTCGTGTTAATACCGATTGTTCTGTAATATGCATTACTGAGCCCATACAACGTTGCAGCTTTTTGCTTGTCGCCTTGCGTTTCATAATACTCGGCAAGTTTTTGGTTTGCATTCGCAATTTGGTGAGGATAAAGATTTTCATTTCCGTAAGCCAAAACATTTTGGTAAGCCACCACGGCTTTACTGTCTGTTTTAGACTTGGCATAGCAGTCGGCTGCTCTGCTCCATGCGTTTGCATTTTTCGGTGAAAGCTCAAGTGCGAGCTCAAAAGCCGATGTTGCCAATGCCGGATCATCTTCCGTGTTGGCAATAGAGCCGAAAATGCAAGCATAATTAGATGCTTCTAAAAAAATGATATCGCGTTTTTGTGGCATATTTGTTTCGGCGGCTTTATCCACCAGATAATTAATCAAAGATTCCATCAGTGAAAGTGTTGGCGCCGTCTCACCTTTTGAAAGAGCAATTAATGCCATTTCCGGTGTTGGCAAATTATCTTTATCCGGCAGATTCAAAAAACGTCCGTTATTTGCAAGAGAAATAAAGTTTTGAATAGAGTCGATGGTTTGGATGATTTCCTCTTCGCTTGCGCCGCTACCGCATCTTGATTTGATTGTTTGGGCGATTTTGCCGACATCAATATTTCGCCCGAGCATATTGATAATGAGGCCTAACATATCAATAATCGGCTTTGGCTGTACGCGTTCAAACGGCACCAAACCTGCGGCGATCTCATCTAATTCGCCTTGCTTTCCTGTTCTCCAATCAAATTCATACAAAGAAGCATTTCCTCTGAAATTTGGGACGGAAACCGGTTTTGGAAAAGGAATTGTTTTTGCCTTGAAGCGCTCTTCCTCTTCTTTTTGTTTTTTCTTTTCTTCCTCTTTTTGGCGCTCAATTTCTTTTTGAGCGTTGTAGAAAGCATCCTTTTCCTTTTTCTGTTGTTCTCTTAAAAAGGCACGTTCATTTTTGGTGTTTTCCAAATCGCGCTCTAATTCTTTTTCGAGCTCTTTTTCAAGTTCCTGATCTTCAACGCTTCTTCTCGCAAATCCGCCCTGAGAAGAGAGTGTTGCCTCACTTTCTTTGATAAATGATAAGAGTGATTTGATATATAAAATCACAATCAAGAACAAAAACAAAATAAATGCAAGCAACAATAAGATAATTGAAACGATTCTCAAATTGTCCGTGCCGGCAAAATAGTGCTGAAAAAAGGTAGCCATCCCATTTAAATTCTGGTTGATGGCGGAGCTAAAGCGACTTATTGTCAAAAATGTTATCATGTACTTTAGCAAGCTTCGTTCCTTTTAATAAGTGCAAACTCCTTAAAATATAAACCGAAAATATTAAAAATGTCTTACCTCCTTGTTTTAATATTGAAGTCACGCTTTAATTTTTCCAAATTTTCAGGTAAAAAAGTTGTTTGATATTTTTTAAGGTGATATTTCAAAGCATTAAAATATTTTTTTGCATTTTCGATATGTCCTGCTTCAAGCTGAACTTTTGCTAAAAAGGCAAGCGAATCGGCATAAGCATCATTGTTCTTTTGTGCCATATAATTTTTCTTGGCAATGAGCGCAAATGCTGTTGCTTTTTTGGGGTTTCCGATTTCATAGTGCGCAAGAGCGATTTGTTCGCAGCTTAAAGCGACGCCGGCCTTATTTTTTAAGAGCTGATGTTTTTTGAGCGCGGAGGTTGCATGTTTTAAAGCTTTTTTCGGATTTGAAGCGAGGTTTTCAAGGCGTGCTTGTTGGTTTAATATTTCGGCTAAATGCAGGGTGTCTTTGTTTTTTTTGTGCGAAGTTGCTGCTTGTCTGAAATACGAATCGGCTTCTTCTATTCGGTTTTGTGCCAAACAATTAATACCGAGCTCACCTAAAATAAAGTTTTGACCATATGTGTTTTGAGTCTTTTTGTAGAGATGCATGGCAGAAGTCAACATCATTTCAGCTGCGTCGAAAGCGCCAAAAATATGATACATTTGAGAGAGCATAAAATACGTATAAGCCAATTCGTCAAAACATTTTTTTCTTTGAAAAACTTTGCTTGTCTTTAGAAGTGTTTTGGAAGCTTTTTTAAAATCTGCTTTCAAAAACGAATGTCTTGCATTGCAAAGGTTTTTTATAGTTTTGAGCTTGCTTTTGCAAAAATAAGGAAAGTTCTTTAAGTCATTTTGAATAGGCGGATAATCAAAACAGCTTTCGTGAATTAATGCTAAAGCGAGCTTTGAAATGTAAGAGCCCTTAAAATTTTGTTGCCTGAATGCTTTTGTCGGGTATTCCATAATTTTTTGAAGTGCATGAGATAAGGGTTGCTCTTTCAAAGATAAATATTCAAATAACGCATTGAGTTCGTTTTTTTGCAAGCTTTTGATGATTTCTGTTTGTTTTTTCTTTGACGCTTTTGCTACAACTTTTGCCGCCATTTCAAAAAGAATGTCTTTGAACAAACACAAATGATGTCTGTCAATTTTTTGTAAAGCCGCTTTTTGAATGAGGCTTTTGATTAATAAGACTTTGATTTTGTTTTGAAAAACACGCCAACAAAAATATGATAAAATCGGCGCTGAAAAAAACAAACAATAAATAAAATATTTCATCAAATCGTTTACACTAAATTAGTTATTTTAATTTTATTATACCACTAAAAATAAAAAAGCAAAGGATAAATCATCATGTCTATCACAAAATTGTCTGTTTCGGAACTATATAAAAAATGCGATTTGTCAAAGTTTGACTTTAATTCAACGGTTGAGCTGGAAGAACGTTTATCTTCGCTCGGTCAGGAGCGCGCCATCAGTGCGGTGGAATTGGGCGTGAATATCAAATCAAAAGGTTATAACCTCTTTTGTTTCGGCCCCGAGGGTACGGGCAAAATGAGCCTTGTTAAGCGCATTTTGGAAAAAGAGGCAGCCTTTCGTCCAACCCCGAAAGATTGGGCGTATGTCTATAACTTTGAAGAGCCGTATAAACCGATTGCCATCAGCTTTGAGGCGGGTGAAGGTGCAACTTTTGCAAAAGATGTTGATGATTTGATTGTTGAAGTGAGCTCGTCGATTTCTTCTGTCTTGGAAAGCGAAGAATATAAAGCGGCTTTGAGTATTGTTCAGCAAAAATACAAAAACAAAAAAGACGACTATATTAAATTTTTGCAAAAGAAAGCAAAGGGTAAAAGTGTTTCGCTTCTTCAAATGCCGGTCGGGCTTGTCGTGGCACCTGTCAAAAACGGGGAGGTCTTAAATCCTGAAGCGTTTGATGCATTGTCGCCGGCTGAAAAAGAAAAAATTACAAACGATTTAAATGTCATGCAGCAGGAAATTGAAAATTCTGCTCAAGATGTTTCAAAATGGGAAGAAAAACAGCGAACAGAGATTGAGAAACTGCGCGAAAAGTTTATTAAAAATATTACAACCGAGCCGATTGAGAAATTGCGACAAAAATATAAAAAGAATAAAGCGGCGGCAGATTTTCTAAAATCGGTTTCAAAACATATTTTGGATAATATTGATGAGTTTTTACCCGATAGCGCTCAAAGCACACCTGCCGGTTTGGAAGATGATCCACTCTCGCAACTTTTAAACAGAATGAATAAAAATGAAGAAGATAAGTTTGCGAAATTTAAGGTGAATGTGATTGTCAAAAATACGCCGGACAGTGGCGCCCCGATTGTGCATTTGGATCATCCGACGCAGGGAAATCTTGTCGGTAAGGTTGAACGAATCCAACAATACGGTGCACTTTTGACTGACTTTACGCTTATTAAAGCAGGGGCTCTTCATAAAGCAAACGGCGGTTTTATCCTGATTGATGCCCGCAAACTTTTATTGCAACCCTTTGCGTGGGATTCGTTGAAACGCGCTATTGCCTCCAAAACCATTAAGATTGAAGCGCCGACGGATGACACGACTTTTACAACCATTTCGCTTGATCCTGAGCCCATACCTTTGGATGTCAAGGTTATTTTAACCGGCGATGAAGAACTTTATGAGCTTCTTTCGGAGCGAGATCCTGATTTTAAGGATTATTTTAAGGTCGAGGCAGATTTTTGCACCACAATGGAGAGAACACCTGCAAATGAAATAGAATATGCCAAATTAATCGGTTCACTTTCTCAAAAAAAGCACTTGCGCTCCTTAAATAAGCAAGCCGTTGCCAAACTTATTGAGCATGCTTCGCGTTTGGCTGACAGCAGTGAAAAATTAACGGCGCATATTTCATCTATCGGCGACTTGCTTCGTGAAGCAGATTATTGGGCAAGCAAAACAGGCGCCAAACAAATCGGTAAAAATCATATCACACAGGCTGTCGAGGCGCAGATTTATCGCAGCAATCGCATCAACGAAGCTATGTTGGAACAAATTGAAAAGGGCACGATTTTGATGGATGTGAAAGGCGAACGTGTGGGACAAATCAACGGATTGGTTGTCTATAACTTTTCGCGTAACACATTCGGCAAGCCATCGCGCATAACGGCTCAGGTCAGAATGGGCAGGGGCGAATTTGTCGATATTGAACGCGAAATAGACATGAGCGGTCCGATACACACCAAAGGTGTTTTGATTTTGCAATCTCTCCTTTCAAACCGTTTTGCAAAATACAAACCGCTATCGCTTTCAGCCTCCATTGTGTTTGAGCAATCATACGGCGGGGTGGATGGTGACAGTGCTTCTTCAACAGAATATTATTGTTTGCTTTCTGCTATTGCCGAATTGCCGATTAAACAAAGCATTGCTGTGACGGGCTCAATCAATCAATTCGGTGAAATTCAGCCCATAGGAGGTGTGAATGAAAAGATTGAGGGTTTCTTTGAAGTTTGTGTGCGCGAGGGTTTAACCGGAAAACAAGGGGTGATTATTCCGCGTACCAATGTTAAAGACCTGATGCTTAAAGAAGAAGTTTTAAAATGTGTCGAGGAAAATAAGTTCCATATTTGGGCGATTGATACGGTTGATGACGGTATTGAGATTTTGACCGGCATCAAGGCCGGAAAGCCAAACAAAAACGGTCAGTATCCGAAAGGGACGGTCAATGCGATTGTCGCACAAAAACTGGATGAATACTATCAATGCTATCTCCATTATGCCAAAGAAACGCAAGGCTGTTTTGGAAAATAACGAGATGATTTTTTTATTTGACAAAGGCATAAAAATGTGGTAGATTTTAAAATGTAAATAAGTGTTGTTATTGGAGAAAGCCCATGACAAATGTTGTTAATTTAAGAGAGTATAATCGCTTTAATACCAGAGCATCTAAGACAAACTTAGATATGACTCGCGCGCTCGTGGCGACGATGAAATTGGCTGACGAGAAAAAATCGGCAAATGTCAAAGAGGCTGATCTCGAGAAAACAGTTTCTCGCGAGCGACAATAAAACTTCTTTTTTCATTTTTTGACTCCTTTTAATAGAAAACGCCGTTTCATACGGCGTTTTCGTTTTTTTCCTGTCACCACTGGATGTGTCGCTGTTAGGCGACCTATTCCGGTGGTCTCTTTTTAAGATTAACGCTACTTATAACGAAGCCGAAACGTATTACCAGTTTTCTTTGACACTTTCTCTGCCTCCTCAATGGTGTAAATGCGCTTGATATTGTGATTTGTTGCGTTCCCGCTTTCTTGCGCAGTAGGTGTTTCATTTTGTATAAATTGAGAAATAGGAGCTTCGGCAATAAACAAATCGGCAAGTTGAATATAATTTGACTTTGCATAAGCGCTGCAATTTGCAATCGTATTAGCAGTATTTGAGCCACATTGAAAACTATTGCCGTTTTCATCTTTTGCAAGTCCTGAAACCATATCCATCAAATTAAGGCATTCCTGTTTTGTAGCGCAGAGAGCTCCCCCTGCCATTGAAGCGGCTTTATTTTCTTTGTAAACGGCGGCTTCTGCCGTGCAACTTTCTAAGTTTGAGCAAGCTGTTTGTGATGCCATATTTTCAGGCGAGGAAAAATAATTTTCTCCGACTTTATACACGCCGTTAATATCCTTTTCAAATGAAACAAGGCTGACATTATCTTTCAAAGATTTATTGTCACAACCGGCATCTGTTTTGCAATAAATAGTAACATCTTTGTTGTTAGCACTTGTACATCCTCCTCCGATACACCGACCAATGTTATAAAACACTGAATCATTAAAAGCTGAAGCATCACCTTCAATAACCAAAGAATTCAGATTCGATTGCTCAAAAGCTTGAGCACCAATACTTGTCACCGATTCCGGAATAACAAGACTTTCTAATCCGGAGTTATAAAACGCCTGATAACCGATACTTGTGACCGATTCGGGAATAGTCAGATTTGTTAATGAAGTTGTACCATCAAAAAAGTAGTCACCTAAAGACGTTATTGTGTCAGGAATGGTCACACTGGTTAAACTGGTTGCACCGCTGAAAAAAGAATTTCCAAGTGATGTCACGCTGTTTGGAATAATAATGCTTTCTAAACCGGTCTGAGCAAATTCTTGATATCCGATTTCTGTAACATGGCTTGGGATAACAATGCTTTTTAAGTTTCCCATGCCTGTAAATACTTGGTCATCTATTTTTGTTAACGAATCGGGCAGACTAACACTTGTCACATTGAGAGCTCCCATAAAAGAATCAAAATCCAGTTTTGTGATACCTTCATTGACTACAATTGATTTAACACCGCGTAACCATTCTAAATCGTGGTCTCCTTTGCCTGTATATGTGCCCGTTCCTGAAATTATCATTAAACCATCGTCATCTATTGTATAGGTGCAAGTATCACTATTAAGGTATTCACGACTTGTGCTGTCATAGTACCGCGGTCCGCAAATTCCCGAGCTTGCAGCCCATACGTTTGTAGATAAAGTTGTTGTCAAAGCAAGAAGGCTGATAAATATTTTGTTCCTCATAAATTTTTCTCCTATTTTTTGAAGTCACCCTTTTTTCAATCCTCCCCCTTAGCGCCTTTGGCGCGGATATGAGGAGGGGGGAGGTCTGGAGGGGGTGGCAAATGTTAATCCAAACCAAAAAAATCCATCTTGAAAAACTTCAAAACGGAGGAGCTGAAAGAACTGTTAGTCACACAGTTTACCTTATTCGTGCATAAATATGCCTTAGTTCGGAAACTCCTCATCCAAGGAGCGTTGTGACTAAACGTGTCTTTCAAACACCGCAACCATTTTGGTTACGATGTTTATTATGCCTGAATTTTAATCAAATGTCAAATGAAAAAATTATTCGTATCTTAAAGCGTTAATCGGGTTTAAGAGCGAGGCTTTATAAGCCGGATAAAAGCCGAAGAAAAGTCCGACAATGCCGGCAAATGAAAATGGCAATAAAATATAAAAAATTGAAACAACAGCCTTAAACGAACTGAAAAACGAAACAGACCACGCGCCCATCAGCCCGAACACAACGCCGATTAAGCCGCCGATGAGCGAGAGCACCAAAGCTTCGGTTAAAAATTGCAATCTGATGTCCCAACTTTTGGCGCCGATAGCCATGCGAATACCGATTTCACGTGTGCGTTCGGTGACCGAAACAAGCATGATGTTCATAATGCCGATGCCGCCGACAAGAAGCGAAATCGAGGCAATGGAGCCGAGTAAAATTGTTAAGACTTTTGTTGATGTTTCCATCATTTCCATCATCTGCGTTAAGTTCATAATCACAAAGTCATCATCTTTGTTTGCGCCTAAATTGTGGCGTTGACGCAAGAGGGCTTTGATGGCCTCTTGCGAGGTATATGTGTCTTCCGCCGTTTTGGCTTGCAACATAATCATATTCACCATATCCGGAAACGATATGCCCGTCACTTTCTTTTGCGCCGTTGAAAGCGGAATATAAATCATATCGTCTTGATCCATGCCGGGGCCGCTTTGTCCGCGTTCGGTCGTGACCCCGATCACGATAAACGGAATCCCTTTCACGCGAATCGTCTTACCTAACGGGTCTACATCACCGAACAGTTCCTTGACCACCGTTGTGCCCAAAATAGCGACCTTTCCGGCGTTTTTGACATCTGTTTGGCTGAAATATCTGCCGTATTTCAAATCCCAATCTTTGATTTGAAAATAGCGATTATCCGTGCCGATAATCGAGGTTGACCAGTTGGCGTTGCCATAAACAATTTGTCCGGCATCATTCAAAACAGGAGCGGCAAGAGATATGCCTTCAATTTTTTCTTCAATAGCGTTGCCGTCGCCGGCTTTCATTGTGGGTTGCGAGCCGTGTCCCATGCGTTTGCCGCCTGAAGTTGATGTGCCGGATCTGATCATCACCAAATTTGTGCCCATGCTTTTCATCTCTTTTTGAATGGTGATTTGCGCACCGTTTCCGATGGCGAGCATGATAATCACGGCGGCGACGCCGATGATGATGCCCAAACTTGTTAAAATAGAGCGCATTTTGTTGGCTTTAATGGCGCGGATGGCGATGGAAAAAGTGGTTGAAGCGTCTATCATTTCTTTTTCCTTTCATCAGAGTGAATTTCGCCATCAACGATTTTAATGACACGCTTGGCATAGAGGGCAATATCTTCTTCGTGGGTGACCAAAATAATCGTGCGCCCCATTCTTTCATTAAGCTCGGTAAAAAGCTGCATAATTTCAATGCTCATTTTTGTATCAAGGTTTCCGGTCGGCTCGTCGGCAAAGATAATCGGCGCATCGTTCACAATGGCGCGTGCGATGGCAACACGTTGTTGTTGACCGCCGGATAGTTGGTTCGGCATATGGTGCATACGCTCAGAAAGCCCGACGGCTTTTAAGGCTTTTTCAGCGCGTTCCTGTCTTGCTTTAGCTGGGGTGTTGCTATAGACCATCGGGAGCTCGACATTTTCGAGCGCGCTCGTGCGTGAAAGCAAATTAAAACCTTGAAAAACAAATCCGATTTTTTGATTGCGTATTTCGGCAAGCTCGTCCGGCGTTAAATTTTGGACAGGTGCCCCGTCCAAAAAGTATGAACCCGAAGTCGGGGTATCTAAACAGCCTAAAATATTCATCAGCGTTGATTTGCCCGAACCTGATGGTCCCATAATGGCCACAAACTCGCCTTTCTCGATTTGAAGGGTGATACCTTTCAAAATCTCTAAATCAAAACCATCTAAAGGGTAGGATTTATGAATATCTTTTAAGTCAATCAGCGCCATCTGCTTTCTCCTTTAGCGCGGCATTCTAAGACGTGCCTTGCTCTCTTTTTCGGCAGATTTTTTTGAAACGATGACCGTGTCACCCGCTTTGATTTTATCGGAGATGATTTCGGTGTTATTGTCATCCGAAATACCCTCTATGATGTTGATACGCTCGGGCATGCCTTTATTTAATACCCAAATGCCTTTTTCTTGATAGCGTGCGTTTTCATCCATATAAAAGCGCAAAGCGGCATTCGGCACCAAAAGTGCCCCGTCTTTTTCAGCCGCTACAATTTCAACATTTGCCGTCATGCCGGGTTTGAGCTTCAAATCAGAATTATCAATACCGATGATGACACTGTATGTCACGACATTTGATGTGGTGATGGCCTCATTTCGAACCTGCTTGACTTCGCCTAAAAATGTGTCATTCGGGAAGCTGTCAACATTGAAGAACACCTTTTGCCCGACGGCAACTTTTGAAATGTCGGCTTCAACAACAGAGGCCTCAATTTCCATTTTGGTTAAATCTTCAGCAACCGAGAAAAGTTCAGGGGTGGAAAAGCTTGCGGCAACCGTTTGTCCGACTTCAACCGATTTCGAAATCACAATGCCGTCAACAGGGGAGGTGATTTTGGTGTATTTGAGCTCTGTTTCGGCAGATTTTAAGGAGGCTTCGGCTTGTTTGACCTGTGCTTTTTGAAGGGCTAATTGCGCCACGGCATTATCATAATTGCGCTGAGCCGCTTCAAGCTCTTTATCAGTGGAATATTTTGAGTCTTTTAATTTTTTTATGCGGTTTAAGGTTTTTTGATAGTAGACAATGTCGTTTTCCTGAACTTGAACCTGTGCTTTAGCTATTTCTAAAGCGGCCTCGCGTTGTGCAACCGTTGCTTCAAACACATCAGGGTCAATCAAGGCCAAGAGTTCACCCTCTTTGACCTCGGAGTTGTAATCAACATAAATTTCTTTGACCGTGCCCGAAACCTGTGTGCCGATGGTGACCGTTGATAAGGGGTTAATCACGCCCGAAGCCGTGACCATCTGCTTGATATGTCCGGTTTGAACTTTTGAAGTCACGAGCTCTTCTTTTGCGCTTTTTTTCTTTACAAAATAAAAGACAGCTAAAGCGGCTAAAGCAGCAACAATGAGCCATTTGATATATCTTTTCATAAGTTTTTCCTCATCAATAACGAATGCACAAATATATAAACGAAAATAAGATAAAAAAAGTTCGTTTTCCAGAATTTTTTTTGATATATTCAATTCAATAAGTATATGATTTTTCTTATAAAAATATAAGATGTTTCACGTGAAACATTTAATAGAAAAGAGAGTGCGCTGCTTTCTTTAGTATAAGATTATTTATGTTTCAACTAAAACAGGTTGTTTTTTTCTTTTTCCTTGTCACCCCTCGCTTTGCCGCAAGGCAAATGCGTCAAGGGGGCTACAGATTCCTTAAAAATAATTTGTAGATGCCTTGACCTCGCCTTAAAAAAGGCGAGGAGGCATGACTGTTCATTGTCACCCCTCGCCGAGGCTTGAAAAGCCGAGCGCGCCCAAGGGTCAACGAATTATTGAATCCTCCCCCTTGAGGGGGGAGGTTTGGAGAGGGTGATAATAATAAAGTCACCCCTCCGAACGAAGTGAGGTCAAGGGGTCAACGAATTAAAAAAAACATTTAAAAGTCACCCCTCGCTTTGCCGCAAGGCAAATGCGTCAAGAGGTCTACAGATTCCTTAAAAATAATTTGTAGATGCCTTGACCTCGCCTTAAAAAAGGCGAGGAGGCATGACGGTTGTTGTTTTATTTGTAACGGAGTTTAAAAGTATTGCCTGTTGGTTTAGAAAGCTTTGTGGCTTCTTCAACTGTGTAAATACGTTTTCCTTTGGTTTGAGCATAAAATGATTCATTATTTACGGGTGTTTGAGGTTCGGATCGGGTAATGATTTCAGCGCCCGGCGTGACAGTGTATGTTTGCTCCAGATAGTAATTGCCATCTTCATCTCGATTGCCATATACGGGGGAAGCCTCAATCCAATTGATGATTGCTTGGGCATCCGAGTCTGAAAATATAAGGCCGTTGCCACCATAGTTTTCGGTATTTGCGCCAATCTCGCTTTGTGTATTACTGTATTTGCCATTGATATTGAGGTTTGTTGACACAATTGCATCCGGTGCGATGAGACCTCTGTTATAATCATAAGCATTCATCTCATCAACACGGTAAAAGTAAGCAACATTCGGATCTAATTCAAATGTTTCGCCCCCAATGTTGACCGTATCGCTGAAACAGTTACAGTCATAGGGACCATAGCACATATCTATGCAATTATTATAGTTCACCGAGCCGCTTGGCACTGTCCAACTTGATTCTCCAACTATGACGTAAGTTTGTCCGCCATATATATCGGGTTGTTTATATACTTCGGCATGACTTGGATTTTGGCAAAGAACAATCATTGCAAAACTTAGTAACAGTGTTTTTTTCATGAAATTTCTCCTTCTATTTAATAAACAAAAAAAATCCACTTTGAAAACTTCAAAATGGAGGAGCCATAAAACTGTAATACCACAGATGAACTTATTCGTCGTTAAACTAACGCTTATTTCATTCACTCCTCTTCAAGGAGTATTGGTATTAATGTGTTTTATGAACACCATCGTTTGATTTCAAACGATAAACGTATGATAGCTTATTTTTTTATGTTTTGCAAGGAAAAAAACAATCTGACGCAAAAAGAATCGGATTCTGTTCATTGCTCCCGCATCTTTACAAAAAGTTTTCTTGATACAAAAAATCCCCTTTGCAAAAATAAGGCAAAGGGGATAAAAATTGCTTTTACAATGCTTGTCTTGACACGGATATGACGCGCCTATCGGCTTTTGATGCCAACTATTTCTTTAAGGTCTTCATTTTCGGGAAAAATGCTGACAATCCAATCTGATATAGGCTTGACGGAAGAAATCTTGAAGGAGTTATAATATCCTTTTTCTTCTCCATTTTCCAAAAATATTACTTCCATTTTTGCTTCTTCGAAATTAATATTAAGCTTTACCTTTTCAAAAGAAATACAAATATCGGGCCACCAAAAGCAATAGCAAACCACATTGTGGCGAGGCGCTAACAGCTTACCTGAAGCAAGAGCAGACTTGAATGCTTTTGTTGTTTTGGCAGAAACATGGTCTGCTTTTCCAATCACCTCTTGCCACTCCGTTCCTTCACCATCGGCACGGAAATCTTGATGCAGACGGAAAACAGTAATGCTTTTGATATCCTGTTTGTCAATCAAAGCGAGAACATCATATTTAGCCGGTGTTGCGTTATTTTGACCCCATGTGCTGCAGCAGACAGATGGAATCAACGCAAAAAATAACAAAACAATAATTTTTTTCATGGTGTAATAATATTAGAGTTAAACATAAAATAATAGCAGAATATAATTCAATTTGCTGAAATTTTAGTTGAACCCAACAAAAAAGTCAAACGAAAAATGTTTTTTAAAAGAGATTAACGGGTCGGATTGCTGACGCAACACATCCGGCGGTGACCGGAAAAAAAAGGAAGCGGCGTTTGTGCACGCAAAACGTGCAACGCCGGCTTTGTGGACCCCTAACTCGCGTGACGTTGTCACGCTCAGGGGTGACAGGAGGAAATTAAAACCTGAAATCGCGTTCGCCGTTTTCGATTTTGGAAAGGTAGTCTGCCGTTAAAGATTTCACTTTTTCGCTTTTGACACGATTTATTTCGCGCGCAATCAGGGCTTCACCGACCTTTTTTGTTTCAGGCGAGGCGTAATCGACTAAAAATTCTTTTAAGGTCAAGAGGGCGTTCGGGTGACAGCAGTTCAAAATCTGCATTTTTTTGCACAAATCCATAAATCTGTCGCCCGTGCGCCCGGCGCGATAGCATGCTGTGCAAAAGCTCGGAATATAATCCATTTGCATGAGCCATTTGACAACTTCATCAAGGCTTCGTTGGTCGCTGACATCAAACTGTTCGCTATCGTGCGGGCGTTCTTGTTTCTCATAGCCGCCGACAGATGTGCGTGAACCGCCGGAAATTTGCGAAATGCCGTAGTGAATCACACGCTCTCTGCAAGCTTGACTTTCGCGGGTTGAAATAATCATGCCGGTATAAGGGGTGGAAATACGTGTGCAAGCAATGATTTTTGCAAAAACATCATCATCTATGCCATGTAAAAAGGCTTTCGGATCAATATCTGCCGCATGTTTGAGCCGAGGAAATGAGATGGTGTGCGGACCGACACCAAATCTGGCTTCCAAATGCTCGGCGTGCATTAAAAGCCCCGCAAATTCGTATTTGTATGATTCGAGCCCAAACAAAACACCCAACCCGACATCGTCAATGCCGCCCTCCATGGCGCGGTCCATTGCTTCGGTATGGTAGCAATAGTTATGTTTCGGACCTGTCGGGTGCAGGTATTCATAAGATTCTTTGTTATAAGTTTCTTGAAACAGAATATAGGTGCCGATGCCGGCATCGGCCAGCTTTTTATAGTTTTCGACCGTTGTGGCGGCAATGTTGACATTAACCCTGCGGCTGGCGCCGTTTTTATGGTGAATAGAATAAATGGTTTTGATGCAATCTAAAATATATTCAATCGGGTTGTTGACAGGGTCTTCCCCCGCTTCAATCGCAAGACGCTTGTGGCCCATATCCTGAAGTGCGATGACTTGCTCGCGGACTTCTTCCTGAGAGAGCTTTTTTCGAGGCATCTCTTTGTTTTTGGCGTGATACGGGCAATATCTGCAACCGTTGACGCAATAGTTTGAAAGATAAAGCGGAGCAAACAAAACAATGCGGTTGCCGTAAAAATCTTTTTTGAATTGCTCGGCCAAAGCAAACATTTCATCATTTTTATCTTTGAGCTCACAGGCGAGTAGCACACTCGCTTCGCGATGGTTCAAACCTTTGCGGAGTTTGGCTTTTTCTAAAATCTCATTAATTAATTTTTCATTTGTTTTGTTTTGATCGGCATACTCAAGTGTTGCCAAGATTTCTTCATGGCTGATAAACTCTTCAGCCTTAGAGGATTTTGGGTTATACATATATCTTCCTTTCTTATGGGGCAGAAAAAATCTTTCCCGTCAGTTACAAGTCAAAAAAACTTAAAGTTTGGAATAAACCGTTTGGGTGGAAACATCTTTTAAGGCGCCAATTTTGCCTGATAAGGCAGAGATTACATCTTGCGGAGCATCAACGGCAATAGAAATGATGTTGATGGCTTTTTGTTTATAGGGCAAACCCATGCGACCGATGATAAACTCACCGTAATCATGCAAAATTTCGTTGATTTTGCTTGAAGATGCGCGGTCTTTGACCAAAATCGCAATGATGGCAACACGTGTTTCCATAAGTTCATTCCTTCCTTGGTAGGGTTTTATAATCACTTATCAATGATGTGTCAAGGGGTGAATTTATTTTGCACTTGCCTTTGAAGATATTTTAAAGTATAATAAAACAAATTTGATGGAGAATTGATATGCAATTAAAAACGATTGTTTGTTCCGGTGTAAACGAAAAAAATGATGTTTCTCAGGCAATCCAATTTTTAAAACAATATCCGAATGTTGAGTTTGGGGTGCAATGTTCGCCAAAAAAAGCAGGCTTTGGCACAAAGCGCTATACATGGCTTAAAGAGTTATGTTCAAGGCTTGATGAGCAAAGAATCAAGGGGCGTGTGGCGCTCCATTTAAATGAGGGATTTGTAACCACGTTTTGTGAAGGAAAAGTGCCTGATGGGCTTGCCGAACTCTTAAAAGAAAGCAAGGCCGTCGGGCGTTTGCAACTCAATTTTAAGATTGGACGCGAGGTGTTTGGTACCAAAAAAGTGCCTGATATTCACCTCCTTTCAAAGGCAATAGATGAAGTACAGGGGCATCAGGTGATTGTTTCAGCAAGCGAAGCTAATTTGGTATATATTAAAAAGATGTATTATCAAGGTTTGAAGTTTGACGTGCTTTTTGATGATTCGTTTGGTGAGGGGATTTTGCCGGATACACGAAAGAAACCTCTTTTTGATGATGTGTTGCAGGGCTATGCCGGCGGGATTTCACCGGAAAATGTGGCAGGCGAGCTTGAAAAAATAGCAAAAGTTGCGAGCGGCAATGTGTTTATTGATGCCGAAGGTAAGCTCAAAGAAGATGGAGCCTTTTCGTTTGAAAAAGCGGCAGAATATGTGAAAAATGCAATGAATTGGCAACAATTTCAGGGTTTACGGCAATTTCAAGCAAAAAGTGTGCAAGAAAAATAATTTGTAAATCCTCAGGATTTGCCAGAAGGCAACCCTGAAGGGTGACAAGTAATGCGTGTGGTATGGATCTTTATTTTTCTGCTCTTGCTTTTTCAAGTTTTTTGAGGAGCATGTTGCGTTTCAAGCGGCTCAGGTGGTCGATATATAAAATGCCATCCAAGTGGTCTATTTCATGTTGCAAAACAACAGCTAAATAATCTTCAGCCTCAATTTCGTGTTCAACGCCGTTTTTATCTTGATAGCGGACTTTGATTCTTTGATGGCGCTCGACATCGGCTCTTTGATTGGGAAGCGACAAGCAGCCCTCGCAAAAGAAAATTGTTTCTTCGGATTTATAAACAATTTGCGGGTTAACCAAAGCCATCGGATTGCCTTTTTGATGGTTGCCGTTTTCGTCTTCTTCCTGTTCGGCATCTATCACAATCATACGCTTGGAAACACCAACCTGCGGGGCGGCAAGACCTGCGCCGTGATCGGCATACATCGTTTCGAGCATATCGCTTAAAAATGTGCGCAAATCATCATCAAATTTTGTGACAGGTTCGGCTTTTTGGCGCAAAATCGGATCAGGGTATTCATACAAAGGCAAAAGACTCATTTTTTAATTCCTCACGGCATGGGCAATTTGGTCTAAAAGCGCATTGACCATTTTCGGCTCATTCTTTGAGAAGAAAGCATAAGCCAAATCAACATATTCCTGAATCAAAACTTTGGTGTCAATGTCTAAAGTGTTGGTGAGTTCATAAACGGCGCAAAGAAGAAGAGCCTGCATGGTGCCGTTCATTTTATCAAAATCCCACTTTTCATTTAAATAAAGATTCAAGGATTTTTCTAAAAGCTCTTTTTTAGCATGCACACCTTTGACAAGAGATTCAAAATACTCGACATCAATCGGGGAAATTTCAACCATTTCTTCTGCTTGGGATGAGCTATCTTCATCAATGACATATCGACCGATTTTACCATCCTTAAAATCTTGAATGACCTCGTCAACAGGTAGTTCACCGAAGTGCGCCATATAAACAGCTTGGACGGCAGCTAAGCGCGCACCTGATTTTTTGCGGATCTTTTTGGATACAAATTTCATATGTGTTAATCCTTCTTTTCTATTACGGGTTTGACAAGTTCATCAATTGTTCGGACGAACTCCTCAAAATCCTTCAGTTCTTTAAAATCTTTATAGACAGAGGCAAAACGGATGTAAGCAATGTTATCAAGTCTTGCAAGGCTTTCCATCACAGCTTCGCCAATTTCTTTTGTTGAAATTTCCTGTTCGCCGGAGCTTTCAAAACGGCGAATAATCGAATTGACCACTTTATCTAAGCGCTCGGGAGAAACAGGGCGTTTGCTCACAGCAATTGAAATGGAACGGAAAAGTTTTTCGCGGTCAAACGGCACGCGTTCGCCGTTTTTCTTGACAACCGTTAAATCACGAAGCTGAACACGCTCAAAAGTTGTGAACCTTGAGCCGCATTCGGGGCATTCGCGGCGCCGGCGAATAGAGTTATCATCACTGTTGCGCGAATCTTTGACGATTGTGTCTTCAAATCCGCAAAACGGACATTTCATTATTCATTTCCTTTTTTAATCAGTTCTTCGGTGACTTGATAAAGTTTGCTCGAATATCTTGCACCCTTTATAAGCAAAATATCTTCAGATTGCAAGAGCTGATTTAACAAAAATTCATCAACACCGTCTTTACTTTCAAAATAATACTGTTTGATGTGGGAAGGAAGTTCTTTTAACATATCTTTCATTTCTTCGCAAACACCGACGACAATATCAATATTTGTTGTGGCAAGGAGTTTGCCGACTTCAATATGTTTTTGTTTTGAATGTGCGCCAAGTTCTGCCATTTTGCCTAAAACAGCAATTTTACGCCCTTTTGAACTCATTTTATCAAGCGCTGATATGGCGAGCTTCATTGCTTCGGGCTGTCCGGAATAACTATCATCTATCAAAATATAGGTACCGCCGTTTTTAAGTTTTAAGGTGTGTTTTTTGCCTCTGCCGTCAAGTGCGCCGAAGTCTTTGATAAAAGAGGCGGCTTTTTGAACATTGAGGTTTAGGGCTTCGATGACTTTTAAGGTTGCCCATGCGTTATAAAAATGTTGTTCTCCTTCGTCTTGAAGTTCAAAGGCAGCCTGAGGCTGATTGTTTTTGCCAAAGAGGAGGATCTTATCAGTTTTCTTTTGGGCTTGCCTGATTAAGACATCTGCAAAGTTTGTATCGGCATTGATGATGGCTGTGCCGCCTTTTCTCAAACCTTCAAAAATTTCGGCTTTGGCAAGCGCAATATGCTCCAAATCGGGGAAAAACTCAATATGCATCGGATAAACATTTGTGATGAGGGCAATATCCGGTTTGACATAGGAGGTGAGTCGCGAAATTTCGCCTTTGGCGCTCATGCCCATTTCAATAATGGCAAAATCTGCCGTTAAATCCATTTTGCAAAGGCTTTCAGGAACACCGACAAAGTTGTTGTGGTTGCCAGATGTGGCATAAACCTTGCCAAAGTGAGATAAAATAAACTTGATTTCTTCTTTGGTGGTGGTTTTGCCGGCACTTCCCGTTAAGCCAATGACAATACCTTTAAATTGATCTCTGATATAGCTGCCGATTTTGCCATAAGCATCAAGCGAATCAGCAAAGAGAATTTGTTTTTCTTTCGGAGCATCTAAAACATAGTGTTCAACAACGGCGGCAACGGCGCCTTTGTCAATCACATCTTTAACATAAGCATGTCCGTCAAACTTTTCGCCTTTGACGGCAATGAACAAATCGCCTTTTTCAATGGTGCGGCTATCTGTTGAGATGTTGGTGATTTTTGTATTGTTTGCGATATTTGAGCCTAAAACAGAGGCAATTTCTTTTAATGTGATGTTCATGAGTGTGTGCCTTTCAAATTATTTAAGGACAATATAATAAGATAAAATAAAGATTATATTAAAAAGATTGAAAGAAAAGGTATTTTTTTTATCCTAAAATCTATCTCAAATATTTTATTGAAATGTGTTAAAATGCGCTTGATTTGTATAAAAAATTTTTTATAATTTGTGAAAGTTGTAACGATTTGTTTTAGGAGAATATCATGGAAAATGAGCCTTGTTTAGGTTGCCAAGTCGGCGACAAATGGCGCAAAAAACGCGGGTCACTTATTATGGCTTTGCATGAAATTCAGGGTGTGAAAGGTTATGTTGATTTCAAAGATGCCATGGATTTGGCTTTTACAATGGGCATTCCGCTTGCACGTATTTATGAAGTGTTGACTTTTTATAACTTTTTCAAACTGGTTGCTCCCGGCAAGGCTGTGATTTCCGTTTGCACCGGTACAGCTTGCTATTTGAAGGGCAATGATAAGGTTTTGGAAAAATTCAAATCAGAACTCAAGATTAAAGAAGGCGAATCGACACCGGATCACTTGTTCCATTTGCAATGTGTGCGTTGTGTCGGTTGTTGCGGTTTGGCGCCTGTTTGTGTTGTCAATGGCAAAACATACGGACGTATGACGCCTGAGCAAGTGCCCGAAATCTTGAACGAATGGCGCGAAGTGTTTAAGGAGGCTTAAAATATGGTAGATATGGCTGAAATCGCAAAAAGATTTGATATTCACGAGATTGCGAAAAATAAACTGGCTGATATTGAAAAATATGAAGCGCATATTTATTGTTGTCACTCCACGGGGTGCAAGTCTTCGGGCAGTGATGATTTGATTGCTTTGATTGAAAGCATTTTAGAAGGACAAGGCCTCAAAGAACGTGTAAGGGTTGTGGCAACAGGTTGCATGGGGCTTTGCGCGCAGGGACCTTTAATCCGCGTTGAAATCAAGGGTAAAAAAGATATTCTCTTTAAGCGTGTTGATATTGATGCGACACGCGCCATTATCGAACATTATGTTATTCCCGCATTAGATGGTGAGGTTCAATTAAGTGAGGATTTGCAAAAATATGTGTTGTCGCTTGATTTACCGTTTTTCACAAAGCAAGAAAAAGTTGTTTTGAAAAATGCCGGTCACATTGACCCTGAAGATATCACGGAATACATGGCGCGCGGCGGTTATTTGGCTCTTGAAAAAGCTTTGAAAACGATGACGCCACAAGAGGTTGTGGAAGAAATCAAAAAATCAGGTCTTCGCGGCAGAGGCGGTGGCGGTTTTTCGACCGGTATGAAATGGGAACTTGCCGCTAAAGTGCCGACCATTGATGAAAAGTTTATTATCTGTAACGGCGATGAAGGTGATCCGGGTGCATATATGGATCGCTCCATTTTGGAAGGCGATCCGCACGCTGTGATTGAAGGTATGATGATTGCGGCTTATGCAATCGGCGCAACGGCGGGTTGGTTCTATGTGAGGGCGGAATATCCTTTGGCGGTTGAAAGATTGCAAAAAGCTATTCAGGCTTGCAAGAAAAACAGACTCTTGGGCAACAATATTATGGGCACTGATTTTAGCTTTAATGTTGATATTCGCTTAGGTGCCGGCGCATTTGTTTGCGGTGAAGAAACGGCGCTTATCCACTCCATTGAAGGTGCAAGAGGAACGCCGCGCCCGCGTCCGCCGTATCCGACAAACAAAGGTTTATGGGAAAAGCCGTCGTGCGTGAACAATGTTGAAACTTTGGCAAACGTTTCTAAGATTTTGCTCAAAGGGGCAGATTGGTTTGCCTCTTTTGGAACGGCAACATCTAAAGGCACAAAGGTTTTTGCTTTGACCGGTCAGGTTGAGCACTCCGGTTTGATTGAAGTACCGATGGGAACAACAATCAATGAAATCGTTAATGAAATCGGCGGGGGTGTTCCTCAAGGCAAGACTTTAAAAGCCGTTCAGACAGGTGGTCCGTCAGGCGGTGTGATTCCGGCAAAATATATGGATATGCCTGTTTGTTATGAAGAACTCAAAAAGCTTGGCTCAATTATGGGTTCGGGCGGTATGATTGTGATTGACGACAGCTCTGATATGGTTTCGCTTGCAAAATTCTATTTGGACTTTACGGTTGACGAATCCTGTGGCAAGTGCGCACCATGCAGAATTGGCGGTAAGCAGATGCTCACTCTTCTTGATAAAATCAATCGAGGACGTGGCAAAAAGAAAGATTTGGAACTTTTGAAACAAATCGCCTTTGCTATGCAAAAAGCATCGCTTTGCGGTTTGGGACAGACAGCGCCGAACCCTGTTTTATCAACGCTTCGCTTTTACGAAGAAGAATACACAAACAAACTGCTTGACGGCAAAACAGAGGAGAAATAATCATGGTTAAGTTAAAAATTGATAATATGGAAGTTGAAGTAGCCGAAAATACAAGCATTTTGGAGGCGGCAAGGCAAGTTCAGATTGAAATTCCGACACTTTGCAAACACCCTGATGTTGATCCATCTGCCGGTTGCGGTATGTGTATTGTGAAAGTAAACGGTCGGATTATGCGTTCTTGCTGCACGCCTGTTTCCGAGGGTATGGAAATTATTACAAACGATGCCGAGCTCAAGGAAATCAGAAAAACAGTGCTAAAGCTCATTTTAAGCAATCACCCGAACGATTGTTTGAACTGCTCAAGAAGCGGTCAATGCGAATTGCAAGAAATGACGGCTGAAATGGGTATTGATCAAAACGAAATTATCAAGATGCTTTCACAAGAACCGAAAGACGACACGACGGGGGCAATTGTCTTGGATCCGTCAAAGTGTATTGTTTGCGGAAGATGTGTGAACATCTGCCAAAATGTGCAAAATGTTTGGGCTTTGAGTTATTTGCATCGCGGGTTTGTTACCAAAGTCACCGGTGCAAACGACACAAAACTCGGCGATTCGCCTTGCATTAAATGCGGTCAATGTGCGGCACACTGCCCGACGGGCGCCATTACGGATCATGATAATACACAAAAGGTTTTTGATTTGCTTTCAAACAAAGATTATGTCACGGTGGTGCAGATTGCACCGGCCGTACGTGTAGCTTTGGGTGAGGAATTCGGGTTTGAATTCGGTTCAAACTTAACAGGAAAAATTTATGCCGCATTGCGTCGTTTGGGTTTTGCAAAAGTGTTCGATACGAACTTCGGGGCTGACTTGACGATTATGGAAGAGGCTTCGGAATTCGTTAAACGCTTTACATCAAACGATAATTTGCCGATGTTTACATCTTGTTGTCCGGCATGGGTAGATTATATGGAAAAATATTACCCTGAAAATATTCCAAATCTATCGTCTTGCAAATCACCGCACCAAATGGTTGGTTCAATTGCTAAAACTTATTGGGCCGAAAAAGCCGGTATTGATGCCTCAAAAGTCAAAGTTGTTTCGGTGATGCCGTGCACAGCCAAAAAGTGGGAAATCGGGCGCGATGAAACAATGTGCTCATCGGGATATAAAGATGTTGATGAGGTGATTACCACACGCGAGCTTGCAAAGATGATCAAACGCGCCGGTATTAACTTTAAGGCCTTAAAAGAAGAAGAGGCTGACAATCCTTTGGGCGAGTATTCCGGTGCGGCAACGATTTTCGGTGTGACCGGCGGTGTGATGACGGCGGCTTTAAGGTCTGCTTATTTCTTCATCACGGGTGAAGAATTGGGTGAGCTCAATTTTAAGGCCATTGAAGGCTTAGATGCCGTTAAGGTTGCTGAAATTAATATTAAAGGCACAAAGGTTCGTATTGCTGTTGTCAACGGTGTTGGCAATGTCGAACGCGTGATGGAACAGATTAATCAAGCTAAAGCCGAAGGTGCGGAATTGCCGTATCATTTTGTTGAGGTGATGGCGTGCCCGGGCGGATGTATTGCAGGTGGCGGTCAGCCGCGTGTGATGGGGGCAACGTTCGATAAACCTTGGGGTATCAACAATGAGATTCGTAAGCTACGTTCCTGCGGTTTGAACTGTGAAGATGAGTGCGCAAAGAATCGTCTTTCTCACAAAAACGAATCAATTAAGAAATTGTATGCGGAATATTTGGGCGAGCCGGGTGGCGAGAAGTCGCATCATTTGTTGCATACGAAATATGTTAAACGCCCCTTATACAAGTAAATTTGTATAACGACTCATCTAGAGCAGAAATTTCGAAAACGGAAAAATTCATGTAGGTCTATCTACACTAAAATTTTTCCGCTTCTTATTTCTACTCTACCTAAACCATTCTCCAAATTTACAGGAGATGCTCTCTGAGCTCTTTGCTTTTTTTGTTTTAATTTGTAGATCGCTTGACGCATTTGCCTATTGGCAAAGCGAGCGATGACTTTTTATTGTTGTTATGGATTCTTACACTTCGCAATTGCTCAGTATCAGAATGACGAGGAGTAAGGTGCCATGAGAAGGATGATTTTGTTATTTTTTTGCTTTACTTTTTTCGAAAGCTATGTGATAATTAAAAGTGTAACCAAAATGGTTGCGGTGTTTACTAAACACATTAATCGCGTTTACTCCTTTTAAGAGGAGTTGTTGATATAAGGCTTTGCTCGAATAAAACAAACTGTGCGATTACAGTTTAGTAGCTCCTCCGTTTTGAGTTATTCAAAATGGAATTTTTTTTGATTTAAGGAGTTAAACTCATGAAAAGACTAACTTTAATATTAATTTTGATGGTAATAATAACAGCATCTGAGGCATCTGCCGTCATCAACTGTTATGATAATTTTGATCCGTCAGCCGGATGTTTAAGCAAAACCAATGATTCAGGGACGGTTTATTATACCATAAGTGAAGGGAAGATGACTATTTACGGACCGGAACAAAAAGATGAAAACGGAAATTATACCGCAAGCGCGCAAATTCCCGATAATGCGTTTTGTAATGTTTTGGATAAATGGATTAAAGAGACAACAATTCCGGAGGTAAAAGAGGTTGAAATGAAAGGAAATATTACATCCATCGGAGACAGTGCTTTCTGGAACTCTCATATCAGCAATATTAACATAGCCGACACAGTGACTGAAATAAAAGCAAATGCTTTTTGTTCTGCCAAATTGTTAAATACTATTACTATTCCTGATTCTGTTATATCAATCGGGTATGATATTTTTGATGGAGAACATGGTGAAAATCCGACAATTGTTATTCAAGGAGATAATGTTTCTTTTGAAGGAAGACTTTCTTCGAAAAAATATGCGAGCAACTTGACGCTTTATTGCAAACAAGGTGTTGAGGCTTGTGAAGGAAAAGCAGGTGATGTCCGATATTATGTTTTAACTGATGGTGGTTTATATCAAGACGTTGCAGATAATAAATACTTTGCAACAGCTGAATTTATGGCTCGCGGTGCGGCCTGTTCAAGTGAAAGAAATTGTATGGATATTCTGACTGCCATTCGTCATGGTATGCCTTTTGACGTTGGTCTAAAAACATATAATTCGTTTGCTGATTTTATGAGTGGGAGATATATTCCAAAGCGTATCTACACAGTTGAGGAAGCAGAGAAGGTGAGCAAAAAGACGGGGAATACATTTAAGTTAAGGTATAAATAAAAAAGAGATTCGCGGGTCAAGCCCGCGAATGACAATTTATGGATGTTTTTGTTTTTATTCTTCTTCAGCCGGTTCGTCGGAGCCGATCATCTCGGTTGTGAGGTGTCCGGCATCGGCACGAATTTTGTTTTCAATTTCATCGGCGACTTCCGGATGTTCTTTTAAGAAAATCTTGGCGTTTTCACGGCCTTGACCGATTTTTTCGCCGTTATAAGAGAACCAAGCACCTGCTTTGTCAACAATACCGGCTTTAACACCTAAATCAACGAGCTCGCCGGTTTTTGAAATGCCCTCGCCATACATGATGTCGAAATCAACGGTTTTGAACGGTGGGGCCACCTTATTTTTGACAATCTTGACGCGGGTTTGGTTGCCGATGACATCATCTTTATCTTTAATGGCGCCGATGCGGCGGATATCCATACGAACAGAGGCATAGAACTTTAAGGCATTGCCACCCGTTGTTGTTTCAGGGTTGCCGAACATAACGCCCAATTTCATACGGATTTGGTTGATGAAAATCACAAGTGTGTTTGAGCGAGAAATGGTGGCTGTCAACTTACGCAACGCTTGGCTCATCAAACGCGCTTGTAAGCCCATGTGCGAATCGCCCATTTCACCTTCAAGTTCAGCCTTCGGGACAAGAGCGGCAACAGAGTCCACAACTAAAACATCAATTGCGCCTGAGCGAACCAATGTGTCGGCAATTTCCAAGGCTTGTTCGCCGGCATCAGGCTGCGAAATCAAAAGATTTTCGATGTCAACTCCGATCTTTTTGGCATAAGACGGATCTAAAGCATGCTCCGCGTCAATAAACGCGCAAGTGCCACCTTTTTTTTGGCTTTGGGCAATGACACTCAGAGCAAGAGTTGTTTTGCCGGAGCTTTCAGGTCCGTAAATCTCGATAATACGGCCTTTCGGAAGACCACCGATGCCAAGCGCAATATCAATACCCAAAGAGCCGGTTGAAATCGCCTCAATATCAATGTTGGTGTTTTGTCCCAAGCGCATAATCGAGCCTTTGCCGAATGCACGTTCAATCTGGCTCAGGGCCGCGTCTAATGCTTTATCTTTTTCCATTTTTTCTCACTTTCGTTTGTTAAAAAATATCATTAACGTTAATATGTTCTATTTTTGTTCTGATTGCAAGAACTTTTTTTAATTTTTCACATTATCTGTTATTTGGTTTTCCTTTCGCAAGGATTTTGTTTAAGTTTCGCTTATCAAGTGTGCGGTATTCATCGAGCGCTGCCGTGACAACGGCGCCGAAAATAACGACAGCCCAATAAAGATACATCCAAACAAGCATTAAAGGAACAGCGGCAACCGCGCCGTATAAAGTTTTATAGGTGTTGTTTTTGAGCATGAAAAGCGCAAAGCCTTGTCTTAAAACAAGAAAGAGCAACATGGCTGTTATTGCGCCGGCAAAAGCGCTCAACAGGCTCACTTTTTTGTTTGGAATAAACACATATACCCCAATCAAGAGCAGGCAACTGATAATTGAAGGTAAAATTTTGCCAAGCCAAATCTGTGCCTCGGGAATTGAAGCTAAAATTTTGTTGAACGCAACCATGCCGCGCAAAGACAAGCCCGTGCCCAAAAGAAGGGGACCCAAGGTAATCACCGTCCAATAAAGCGTGATTTTAGTGGTAAAGCGACGAGGGGTTGTGACCTTAAAAATAAAATTAAAGCTGTTTTCAATGGTGGAGAGTAACAAAATTGCCGTTAAGGCAATGCCGACAACACCGATGGTTGTGAGCTTTGCGGTGGCGTTGATAAAGTCATTAAAATAAGCGCTGATGTCTTGACCGGCATCAGGCATCAGGTTTTGAATAAACATATCTTGAATCTGCCCTCTGACATCGGCAAACACCGGAAACGCCGAAAAAACAGCAAGGGCAATCGCTAAAACAGGCACCAATGCAATCAGCGAAGTATAGCTCAAAGATGACGCCACACGCAAGATTGTGTCATTTTGTGTGCGTTTGGCTAAAAAAGCCAAAAAGCCTTTGGTGCTTTGAAAATAAGAATATAATTTTTCTTTGAAGGTCAACATTTTTCTCCTTTATATGATATAAAGTTAATGTAGAAGATTTTTTTTTCAAAAGCAAATTAAGAGGAAAAAAGACTAACAGGAAAAACAAGGAAGCATCGCTTGTTCACACTTAAAAAGTGTGATGCGATGACTTTGAGATCCCTTAACGCACTGACGCATTGCGCAGTGCGAGGGATGACGGGAAAGGGCAAA
>JAFVFH010000039.1 GCA_017475525.1 Alphaproteobacteria bacterium
CAAAAAAGCACTTTGAACAAAAATCCAAAGCGGGAGTCACAAAACTGTGTAGATTCAGTTTCTCTTATTCGTCATATGAATACGCTTATTTCGAGAACTCCCCTTTTTAGGAGTTTATCTACAAAGTGTTTTGTGAACACCGCAACCATTTCGGTTACATCTTTAATTTTGCCATACCTTTTCTGAAAAGTAAAGGAAAAAATCTTTTTTCTTATTCTTGTCATTTCGTTTTAAGCGATTAATTCATAAGCATCTTATAATATTAACGGAGATGTTTTATGGAAGAAGAAAATAAAATCGGGCTCATCCCCGCAACCTTTATGGTTGCCGGAAATATGATGGGCTCAGGGGTGTTTATGTTGCCTGCTAATTTGGCAGGGATCGGGTCGATTGCCATTTTCGGTTGGCTCATCACAACTGTCGGCGCTGTGGCGCTTGCGCTTGTTTTTTCAAAACTCACACAGATTTATCCGGCTGCCGGCGGTCCGTATGCTTATGCCAAAAAAGCATTTGGGCCGTATATGGGCTATCAAACAAACCTTGTTTATTGGCTTGCAAATGTGGTTGGAAATGTCGGCTTGGCGGTGGCAGGTCTTGGGTATTTAACAACCTTTTTCCCTGTTTTGAAAGATCCGCTTGTGATGGCTTTGGCGCAAATTGCGGTCATTTGGTTTTTCACTTATGCGAATATCTTAGGGCCGAATGTGGTTGCTAAAATGCAAAGTGTAACAACCATTTGCGCCCTTGTGCCGATTATCGGTATTGCGTTGTTGGGGTGGTTTTGGTTTCACCCATCAACATATATGGGCGGATGGAATGTGACCGGCAAATCTGATTTGACGGCCATTGGTATGACCTTAAACTTCACGCTTTGGGCATTTATCGGCGTTGAAAGCGCGTCTGTTTCAACGGCGGTTGTCAAAAACCCGACACGAAATGTGCCGATTGCAACGGTAACGGGGGTGATTATTGCCGCTGTGTGCTATATTTTAAGCTCAAGCGTGATTATGGGCATTATCCCGAACAAAGAGCTGATTTCATCTTCAGCGCCTTTTTCGCAGGCTGTTTCAATCGCTTTGGGACAAACGGCAGGCGATGTCGTGGCCATTTGTGCGGCAATCGGTTGTTTGGGCTCACTTGGCGGTTGGACGCTTCTTGTCGGTCAAACGGCGCAAGCTGCGGCAAATGACGGCTTGTTTGGCAAAATGTTTGCCTGTGAAACAAAAAAAGGTGTGCCGGCAACAGGTTTGGCGATTGTAGCCTGCATTATGACAGCACAGGTTTTGGGCACAATGAGCCCGACAGCTTCCGAGCAGTTTGGCAAAATTGCCTCTATTGCCGTGATTATGACGCTTTTGCCATATATTTATTCGGCTGTTGCCATCAAAATCATCGGTCGTGAGAAGATGAGTGCCAAACAAGGTATTTTTTATACCGTTGTCGGTTTGATTGCCGCATTTTATTCGATGGCGGCGATGGTTGGCTCTGACCCTGCGCAAACGCGTTGGGCGCTGATGTTTGTGATTTTCACGGTGATTTTATATGAACTTTCCGAAAATCGTCAACTTGAAATGGAAGGCAAAAACGAAAAAATCACCTGCGTTGTGCCGGCTTATGTGCGTCATTTAACGCTTTTGGTGACCATTGCGGCGCTTGTTTTAACGTTTTGGATTTCATTTAAAGACGAACACGACTTAAAACCGCATATCAAAGGTCATTTTCCGGCAGTTGAACATTCAGACACATTAGGATAAAAGAAAGGAGTATAAATATGATTGATGTTAAAAATCCGTTTGAGGTGAAAATATTATTAAGCTATGACAATCTGCATGCCGATACGGCGCCTGCCAGAGCTGTCAGAATCTTAAAAGAAGATTTGGAGCTTGAGGGCGCAAAGGTGATTGTGGCTGAGCATTTAGAAGATACGAAAGCAATTTTTAATTCGGATCCGTCCATACAGGCTGTGATGCTCGGCTTTGAATGCAACCGTTGTCAAAACACGTATGATGTTGTGGAAGATATCAGAAAAATCAATAAACGTGTGCCGATTTTTTTGATGTCGAGTAAAAACTTTGCTTCTGATGTTCCGACACATGTTTTGGAAAAAGTCAGCGATTTTATTTGGCTTTTGGAAGACACGCTTGATTTTATCAGCGGAAGAGTTCAGGCTGCCATCAGACGCTATCGCAAATCTATTTTACCACCGATGTTTAAGGCGCTTGCAAAATTTGCCAAAGTACATGAATATTCGTGGCACACGCCGGGGCACACAGGCGGAACGGCATTTTTGAAAACCGCTGCCGGCAGGGATTTTTTCAATTTTTTCGGGGAACAAATCTTTCGCTCGGACTTGTCCATTTCTGTTGGTGAACTCGGCTCTATGCTTGACCACTCCGGACCAATAGGTGAGAGTGAAAAATATATGGCTGAAGTTTTTAACTCAACGCGGAGCTATCATGTGACAAACGGCACATCAACATCAAACCGCATCGTTTTGATGGCAAGTTTGACGCGAGATGATATCTGTCTTTGCGACAGAAACTGCCATAAATCGGTTGAACACGCGATGACCTTAACGGGCGCTATTCCGACATATTTGGTGCCAACGCGCAACCAATATGGCATTATCGGGCCGATTTTGCCCGAAAACCTGACTTCAAGTGCTGTTAAAGAGGCGATTAAAAACAATCCGCTTGTCAAAGACAACATCGACCACACGCCAAAGCACGCTATCATCACAAACTCGACTTATGACGGGCTTTGCTATCAAACGACATGGGTTAAAGACCTCTTAAAAGAAAGTGTTTCACGCATACATTTTGATGAGGCATGGTATGGCTATGCGCATTTTAACCCGATTTATCATGACAGGTATGCCATGACCTTTGACGTGGCAAATTATGATAAAGATGAGCCGACAATTTTTGCAACACAATCAACCCACAAACTTTTGGCGGCATTTTCACAGGCTTCAATGATTCATATTTTAGACGGCAAAAATGCCATTTCACACGAGCGCTTTAATGAGAGCTATATGATGCACGCTTCAACTTCGCCGTTTTATCCGATTATTGCTTCAAATGATGTTTCAACGGCAATGATGGATGCTCATGGCAAGGATTTGACGGCAAATGCTATCAAAGAAGCAATATATTTCAGGAAAACGGTTGCGCGCATTAATGATGAAATGAAAAAAGCCGGTACATGGTTCTTTAATGTTTGGCAGCCGGAAAAGGTGACAGATCCTAAGACAGGTGAAAAAGTGTTGTTTTTTGAGGCTGATGACGAACTCTTGGCAACAAATGCCGATTGTTGGGTGCTCCATAAGGGCGATGCTTGGCATGGCTTTGGCGATATTGAAGAAGGGTATGCCATGTTAGACCCGATTAAAGTATCGGTTACAACCCCCGGTGTGATGCCGGACAGCTCGCTTGCAGATTTTGGCATTCCCGCCACATTACTCACAGCCTATCTTGACAGTAAAGGTATTGTTGTTGAAAAAACAACTGATTTTACATGTCTGTTTTTGTTCTCAATAGGTGTAACAAAAGGCAAATGGGGAACGCTCTTAAATGCACTCTTTGAGTTCAAAAAAGCTTATGATTACAATGTTTCAATCAAACTGACATTGCCGAAAGTTTATGATGCCGACCCGAAAAGATATGAAAATATGGGATTAAAAGACTTGAGCAATGCAATGTTTGCAAAGATGAAAGAACTCAACACCACAAAAGCTTTGGCTCAAGCGTTTTCTGAATTGCCTGAGCCGGTGATGACGCCGTTAGAGGCTTATGAAAAACTGGTTCGAAATGAAGTTGAAAGTTTGAGTTTAGATGAAATGGCAGGCAGAACGGTTGCGACCGGTGTCGTTCCGTATCCGCCCGGAATTCCGCTTTTGATGCCGGGTGAAAAAGCAGGCGAGGCAGACGGAATCTTTTTACACTACCTCAAAGCATTGGAAGCGTTTGATAAAGAATTTCCCGAATTTTCACACGATACACACGGCGTCGAAGTTAAAAATGGAAAATATTACATTTTGTGCTTGAAAGAATAGAAAAAAGCCTCTCAATTGAGAGGCTTTTAAATTAAAACGGATATAATTCTGAGGCCTTTTGGCAAATCGGATAATAGTAGAAATAGGCGCTTGTTAAGGCAAGGGCCGCCACAGGCACAACAACCTTTTCAAATGGGAAGTGGGCGTGTCCGCCGTTTTTCTTCTTCATCCATTGATAGAAGTTTGAAGACCAAATAAGCACGATTGCGCCGATAATCACGCTAAAGAGAAACGGATCAAGATAAAAGATAAAACCGACCACTTCAGAGTGATAAGAGAGTTTGCCTAAATACATAAAGCCGATCATGGCAACCGATAAAATCAAAATAATCGGATCGCGATATTTGAAATTCCAGCCTTTTTTATCAAACCATTTAATTGTCCAAAAACCGAGCAAAACCAAAAATGCACCGGCCCAAACACCGACCACGCTGTCATCAACACCCAAACGGCGCGCGATTTCAAGCGAAGCGCCGACCGCAATGGTGCAAACGGCACAAGCCGGATTGGCAAGAGCTGATTTTATCAGCATTAAAGAACACAACAAAACAACTGTAAATAACATATCTTTGCCTTTCATAAAGGTTTTCATTTGTCTTCATTAAAACAGAAGAAAAATATATAATCAATATATTTTAAGAAATTATGCAATTTTGATGTTTTTTTTTAGATTTTTCACTTTTTTATTTACAATTCTACATTTATTTGCTAATATAAAACCATGATGAAAGAAATTTCATCATAGAACCGAGAGGTTCGGGGCTTTGAACGGCTCTATGATAAGAGGTACCGCAAATGGTATCCTTTTTTGGGTGCCTTTTTTGGTATTTAAATTCCCCGTATAGGCGGGGAGCTGGTGGCGTATGTTCAGGGATTATTTCCTAAAGGCTATCAGAGTCATTACTCTTATCATGATTGTTCAACTCCCCTGCCGCTCGTGAGAGCGGATTTTCTTTTTCATTCCTCGCCCTTTGAGGGGAGAGGTTAGGAGAGGGTGACAATAATAATATCAATATTAATTTTAAGGAGAAATAATATGAAAAAATATATTTTAACTTTAAGTTTGATAACATCAAATGCGCAAACCACTGGCGTCAGCCAGTGGAAAGCGAATTCCAAGCCGACTTTCAGTCGGATTGGCAAGCGCAGCTTGGAGGGAACGGAGATACCTCCGGCGTTAGCCGGATGGTTC
>JAFVFH010000040.1 GCA_017475525.1 Alphaproteobacteria bacterium
GTACAATCAAGTACACTCCCTTCGTGTTCAATCGAGTGTCTTATTATTCACCTCATTCTCCGAACTTTTTGAGTGCCATGTGTATGGTTGGTAGTTCATACAGAAAAGTCAGCTTGATAATACCTTGACATAAAACGGGTAGCATGGTATTATTATATGATTAATAGAAAGGAAAAGTATGATGCTTAATGATAATCAAATTAAGACAGACGAGGCGATCAAACAACTTATTTTAAGGCTGAAAGAACAAAAAAAAGGTATGTCGGCAGATTTGGCAAGAGAAGTTGCCGAGCAGATGAAGGAAACATCACAATTTAACCTTTCTATGGAAACCATTAACTTATATTGCTCCCTTTTTGAAGGCGAGCAGATGAGTGAACCCGAAAATAGGGAAGCGGGAAAAATTCTTTTAAAACCATTGCTTGAAGAAGGTTTTGATTTTGTGAGAGACAGGTGTTTCGGAGGATATATTCAGAATATCCGCGATGATAAGAATGCTTTGTTAGACATTGAGGGGATGTTACAAGAGGATATACATTATTTGGAGTATATTACCCGGCTAAAAGAAACAAGCGCGGTTGAGATAAGAAAAGGGTATCTTGAAGATGAAAATATGCGCTTTATTACAACAAATATTATTGATATTGACGGCACGCTTGATTACGGAAGGGAAATATCGGGAAAACCAAAATTAAATCAGAATATTATTCATATGATTGTGGAACATCCGGAAGATGATTTTGCAATTTGTACACGCCGTATTTTTACGTCTAAAGAGCGCATGGAGACTTGTGAAACTCTTATAAAGTCCTGCAACACATTTCTGGAACATGAACCGGAAAATATGGATGTTTTAAAATTTATTGAATTACTTAAAAACGGAAAACTTAAGGCTTATAGTAAAAGAGATTTGATGAATAATGAACATGTTTGTTTGGCCGGATCAATTACAGATGATGAGATGCCGGAGATTTTGGGTATTCAAAGTTTGACAGATGCAAGTGTTTCTGTTTATCGAAGCGATGGGGTCATTGATGAGGCTTTGATGCCCTTATGGAAAGCTATTCCGGCAGAGCGAAAAATGACATTACAAGAATTTGAAGACGAGAAAATGCGGACAAAGCGGATGCAGTATCTTCAAAACCCTGATATGAAATTTATTACAACGGAATTAATAGATTTTAAGGAACTTTTAACACCGGAAAAAGAACTTGACATCAATAAAGTTAAATTGCTTTTGAATAAGCAAGACGATTGGGCTTTGGTTGTTGGTTATGCTGAAAAAGTTATGAAAGAGTCTGATGATGAAACAATATGCAGATTTAAAAAAGTCATTGAAGAACAAGATAAAATAATTGATAGAAAACTTATTAATCGAAAAAATGATATTTGTTTAATAAAACCATTTGTTCATCCTCAGAATATATATAAGATTCAAAATCTTACCGATGATTCTATTTCAATTTTTTCTGAACCTGTGCCGATGGATTCGCGTATTAAACAGGCGTATGAACAAATACCGGCTGCAAGAAAAATGACGATTAAAGAATATCTTAATATGGAACAAAAAATTGCGGAAAAAGACAATTCTGCCGTTCAGGAGGCTATGGAAAGAGTTGAAACTCAAAAGCAAAGGCTTGAAGGTAAAAGGGGACAAACGGAAGAAAGGGTGAAAAGTTCTAACAGGACAGACAAGAGGGTTACTTCTTTTAGTGTTCAAGATATGAAAAATGTTAAAGAAGACTTAGCAAAATAAAACAATAAATGCAAGTAGTGATGCAAAAGGAGATGCCTAACGCCGGTAAAAGTCGGTAGGTATGACAATAAAAAATGAACTTTTTTGTTGAATCTGAACATTATTGATGATAAGGAACACCGTCTGATGAAATGAGGTAGTTAAGGTTTTCTGACGGAAAATCCCAAACAGCATATAAAGCGCAAAAAGAGCCATCTTCGCAATTTTGGCAAAGGTTTATGATATCTGAGTTTGTCATTGTTTTTAAGCATTTGTTGTCTGCACAATTTTTTCCGGTATAAACATTGCGCATACGGTTGTGTCCGTTTTCATTTTCCGAAAAGGCTTTCATGGTATAGACAGCATCAATTTCATCTGCAAAGCTTTTGAAAATATTGATGTAATTACGACAAATGTTTGTTCTAAAATCTGAATTTGGCAATTTGACGCAAAAAGCTGTTGAGCCGGTTGATGGATTATGTTCAAACCAAGTTAGATTTTGAAGAGAGTCGTAAAAATGTGCACCATCGTCAGATAGTGTTATGTTTGAAGAAAATGCGCCAAGTGCCGAAAGTTCGGGAATTAACGAAACACTTGCATTTTTCAGGTACATATTGTTATAAATGGCGATTTGAAGTAAATAGCTGATTTCATCCGTATGTTTGTTGAGTTTATGTTGTCTCATGGCTTTGGAATAGCCCACAAGAGCACCGGCGGATAAAACACCGATGATGGCAAGAACGCCAAGCATTTCAACCATTGAGCGTCCATTTTCTTTGTTCTTCATTTTATGTCCCTTCTTTTACAAAATTAAATATAAAAAACCGTTTTGAAAAAAATCCAAAACGGGAGCTCACAACTGCAACTATTCAGTCAGGCTTATTCGCGCGAATGCCTTATATCGCCTACTCCCTTCAAGGAGTTAAATAGCTGAGTGTTGTGAGACACCGCGACAACTCGTCGCACTTTTTATTATGTAAAACTTTCGCTCAAATGTCCAGTATTTTTTTATAAAATATGCTTGAAATGTGGGAGAAAGGTGTTTATAGTGCGAAAGTTAAAAGATAAATCAAAATAAGGTCAATAAAAATGTCTAATGAAACAAATATTCATCGCGAATCGCGACTTGCAAAGTTAAATACATTAAAAGAAAAAGGATATAATCCGTATCCGTATAAGTTTGAGCCGAATGCCTATGCGGCTGAGTTACAGGAAAAATACAAAGATTTGGAAACAGGCGCCGATACAGAAGACAGGGTGACCATTGCCGGACGTGCGATGGCTGTTCGTAACAGCGGTATGTTTATTGACCTTAAAGACGGGTCGGGCAAAATTCAGGTTTTTTGCCACAAAAACCATTTGCCGGAAGCTGATTTGGAGCTTTTGAAGTGTTTAGATGTGGGTGATTTAGTCGGGGTGACGGGGTATATTCGTCGCACACCGCGCGGTGAGCTTTCGGTGGCTGCCGAAAAGTTTGATATCATTGCAAAATCACTCCAGCCGCTTCCGGAAAAATTCCATGGTTTGACGGATATGGAAGCCAGATATCGCCAACGTTATGTTGATTTTATCATCAACGATGATGCTAAAGAGATTTTCAAAAAACGTTGCCAGATTACATCGGCCATCCGCAAATATTTTGAACAGCACGGCTTTTTGGAAGTTGAAACGCCGATGTTGCACCCGATTATGGGCGGGGCAAACGCAAAACCGTTTATTACGCATCACAACACGCTTGATATGGACTTATATTTGCGTATTGCACCTGAGCTTTATTTGAAACGTTTGGTTGTCGGCGGTTTTGACAGAGTTTTTGAAATCGGACGCAACTTTAGAAACGAGGGTATTGATAAGAGCCATAATCCTGAATTTACGGCTTTGGAAGCCTATCAAGCTTATGCCGACTACAACACAATGGCCGATTTGATTCCTGATTTATTGAAATTTGTCGCAACAGAGGTTTTGGGAACGCCGGTTGTGAAATTCGGGGAGCACGAAATTGACCTTTCAAAACCGTTTAAAAGACGTTCGATTGTTGAGCTTGTCGATGATTATGCCGGTATTGATTTGATGAAGGCCGAAACGCTTGAACAAGCTCAGGAAATGGCAAAATCCGTTGGGGTAGATGCGTCGGATTGCACCTCTTGGGGTAAGGTTGTGCAAGAAGTTTTTGATGCCAAAGTTGAGGCAAATTTGATCGACCCGATTTTGGTGATGGATATGCCGCGCGATGTTTCGCCACTTGCTAAAACGCATCGTTCAAATCCGCGTTTGGTGGAGCATTTTGATGCTTACGTCGCAGGAATGGAAATGGGCTGTGCTTATTCCGAACTTTCAAACCCGCTTGAACAAAGAGAGCGTTTTGAAAGCCAAGTAAAGGCTCGCGAACAGGGTGATGACGAAGCGCAAATGATGGATGTTGATTTTGTGAACGCTTTGGAGAATGGATTTCCTCCGTCAGGCGGTATGGGTATGGGCATTGACAGATTGGCAATTTTCCTGACCGGTGCTGAAACCATTCGTGATGTGATTGCCTTTCCGACACTTCGAAAGAGAGATTGACTTTGAAAAAAAAGGAAGAAATCAGGACAGGAGCAAAATCATCGTTGATGTTCAAAATTATTTTGAGTGCGGTGGTTTTGCTTGGGGTTCTCTTGGTTTTGTTTTTAGTCAAAATTTTTATTGATGCCAAAAACAGACCTGCACAGGCGTCAACAGCAGTTGTTGTGACGGAAGATGAGTTTACGATAGAACTGCCGACGACTCAGAAAGCAGAAAAGAGTTTGCCCGTTGTGCCGACGCCGTCTGTCGACGAGCAGATTATCAGCGAGGTTTTGCAGAATATGGCAGAGGAGGCCGAGGATCTCGCCAAAATTGAAGCTCAGGAACCGGCTGACTTTGCAGATGAACCAAGCACTCTGGAGGAAGTTTCTCAAGGAGAAGCGGAAGCTTTATTGCCGACAGATGTAAAATATGTTGCAATTGTGATTGATGATATGGGTGTGAGTGCGAAACATACACGGGATATGATTAGTATTAAAGCGCCTCTGACTTCCTCATTTTTGACATATGGTAATAATTTGAAGGAATTTTATGAAGCGGCAAAATATGCTGGGCATGAAATTATCATGCACACGCCGATGGAACCGAAGGTTGAAGCTGATTTAGCGCCGGACACTTTAAGAGTTCAAATGAGCGATGAAGAAATCAGAGAAGGCTTTTTGAAAATGCTTTCAAAATTTGAAGATGTTGATTTAAAAGGAATTAATAACCATATGGGCAGCCGTTTTACGGAAAGTGCGGCAAAGCTTGATGTTGTGATGAGTGTTTTGAAGGAAAAAGGGTTGTTTTTTTTAGATTCTAAAACATCACAATATTCTCAAGGGCGTGAGGTAGCACAAATGGAAGGAGTTCAATATATTACACGAGATGTGTTTTTGGACAATGAGAATGATTATCAATATGTTATGAATCAACTTCAACAAACAGAAACAATTGCTTTGAAGAACGGATATGCCGTTGCTATCGGACATCCGAAGGATGCAACATATAAAGCATTGAAAGATTGGCTTCAAACATTAGAGGATAAAGGTTTGAAGCTTGTCCATTTAAGTAAAATGATTGAACTGCAAAACAAGAAAAATTAAAAAATATAAAAAAAAGTTCTTGACGAATAAAAAAAATACATTTATATATGCCTTAACTTTGATGATGGTCCCATCGTCTAAAGGTTAGGACATCACCCTTTCACGGTGGTAATATGGGTTCGAATCCCGTTGGGATCACCAATACAAACAGCAGCCTGTAAAATGGCTGTTTTTTCTTTTTAAATCAAGCACTTAACCGAGTTCGAATGTTATGTTTTTGAAAATAGCTGTTTTGGGAATTTTTACGAACCAATTATAGCAACAATGCAATAAAATCAAGCAGTTAAGCGGTTGGAGTCCCGTTTGGTTACAAGTTTGAATTTGATTTGGTTGATGTAATAATTTTTCACCATTTTGTGACATCAATGTCATTTAATGGAAAAAAACTGATTTTTAATCTGACGCTTCTTTATATATATAAGAGTCAGTTCAAAAAAATTTTTTCAGTAGAAGAAACTTGTGTTTTTCAAAAATGCAGGTTGAGTTTATTTTTTTTTGAAAA